>NZ_RZPF01000171.1:0-9865 GCF_004022735.1 Mesorhizobium sp. M7A.F.Ca.AU.001.01.1.1 | reverse complement strand
GCGCAGCTCGGCGCGGGCGCGCAGCCAGTCCGTCGGATAGAATTCGAAGAAGCCGCCGACTTCGCCGCCCCAGCGCACCGGATCGAGGCCCTTCAGTTCATCGGCGTTGTCGTCGTCGCGGGAAAACAGGAACTTGCCGGTCAGGCCGGCGCGGACACCGCCATCGTCGACCAGCGCCAACGAGATGTTGTCGTTGCGCGAGACAAAGCGTGCCGCCGGTCCGGCCTTGCCCAATGAGATGATGGGTTGGGCGCTCAGCATGTATTTCCTGCCGCCCTCGAAATTGGGCGCGACCAGGCCGGTGGCGCCAACGGTCAGATACCAGTCGCCGGACAGCCAGCTGCCCTCGCCCGCATTGGCGGCGCCCGCCCCGCCCAGCACCGCAGCGGCCAACACTAGAGAGATTCTTCCGACCGGACTCATGGCCACTCCACTAACACGACACACACGATTACCGATGACAGCTTTGACGGCCGTTTGGTAAAATTTGATTTAAACCCGAGACATACGCTCGCGCTTTGCCGCGATGCCGCTGCCGGTCATCGACTGGACGTTGGCCCGCGCCCGGATTACCTTCCATCCGCAGTATTCCGCAGCCCTCGATGGAGACCGCGACAATGACCCTGCATGGCGACGCCCTGAAAATCGCGATCGAACAGACACGGACAAAATGGGGATGGTTTGTCGCGCTCGGTGTGCTGCTGCTCATCTTCGGCGGCATTGCCTTCGCCAACCTGTTCGTCGCCACGGTGGCTTCCGTCTACGTCGTGGGATGGCTGATGCTGATGGCGGGCATCATCGAGATCGTGCACGCGTTCGGCGTCAAGACCTGGAGCCGCTTCTTCTACTGGCTGCTCAGCGGACTGCTGTACGCCGTTGCCGGCTTCTTCGCTTTCGGCAATCCGTTGCTTGCCTCGGCGGTGCTGACATTCCTGCTGGCGATTGCGCTGGTCGCGTCAGGGGTGCTCAGGGCCTGGGTCGGCTACAGCCATCGGCCGGAACGCGGCTGGGGCTGGATCGTCGCTGCCGGTGTCATCACCGCGCTTGCGGGCCTGATCATCGCCATGGGCTGGCCGGTCAACAGCCTGTGGGTGCTCGGTCTGTTCCTGGCGATCGATCTGATCTTCCAGGGCTGGACCTTCATCGCCGTTGGCCTGGCACTGAAGAAGTAGCTTAAAATGCCATCGCAGCGTCGAGGTCGGAGAGCGGCCTGACGCCGGCAAGCAGCGCGCGTGCCTCGGCTTCATCGCGCTTCATCTGCGCGACCAGCGCGTCGAGCCCCTCGAACTTCACCTCCGGACGCAGGAAACCGAAGAAGGAAACCTGACAAACCTCGCCATAGAGGTCGCCGGAGAAATCGAAGACAAAGGTTTCCAGCAGCGGCGCGCCGTTGTCGTCGACTGTCGGGCGTCGGCCAAAGCTGGCGACGCCGTCGTGAAGCGTGCCGTCGGCGCGGCGGAAGCGGACGGCATAGATGCCCTCCCTGAGTGCGGCTTCAGCCGACAGCCTCATATTCGCGGTTGGAAAGCCAAGGGTGCGGCCAAGCTGCTGTCCGCCGACCACCTCGCTTTCGACGGTGAACCGGTAGCCGAGCAGACCGGCGGCTTCAGCCACTTCACCCTCGCCCAGCAATCCGCGGATACGGCTGGACGACACCACCTCGGCGCCCTCGTCCCGGAACGCGTCGACGAGCGTGACGCCGAAGCCGTGACGCTCGCCGGCCGCCATCAGGTAGGCCGGGCCGCCCTGACGATCCTTGCCGAAATGGAAGTCGAACCCGGTTACGGCGTGAGTAATGCCGAGGTTCGTTTCCAGCACATCCGTCACGAACGCTTCCGCCGACAGCGAGGCGAAGTCGCGCGTGAACGGCTGCTCGACGAGCGCGGCAAAGCCCAGCAGCGACAGCAGCCGCGCCTTCATCGGCGGCGGCGTCAGCACGAACAACGGGATATCAGGCCTGAAGATCTTGCGCGGATGCGGTTCGAATGTCAGCACCAGGGCCGGCACGCCGCGCCGTCCTGCCTCCGCCGAGGCTCGCTCGAGCACCGCCTGATGGCCGCGATGGACGCCATCGAAATTGCCGATCGCCACGACGCCGCCGCGCAGGTCGGCGGGAAGCGGCGCGGTTGCCAGGATGCGCTGGAAGGCTGCCATCGTCACCTACCGAAGTCTGGGAATGACGGCCACCGGACCATAGCCATGCTTTTCCAGGAAGGCCGCCAATCTTGCCGGATCCGGTTGCAGGGCATCGCCATAGTCGCGGGCATGGATACCGCCGGAGACATAAAGAACATCGAAGCCATTGTCGGCGGCGCCCTTCACATCGGTCATCATGCCGTCGCCGATGGCCAGCACCTGGCCGCGCTCGACCGGCTGGCCAAGAATCTCGGCAACCTCCTTCATCGCGAGATTGTAGATCGGCGCGTAAGGTTTTCCAGCGATCAATGTGCGGCCGCCGAGCTGGGCATAGTCACGCGCCAGCGCGCCGGCACACCAGATGATGCGTTCGCCACGTTCGACCACGATGTCGGGATTTGCGCAGATGAAAGGCAGGTTCCTGGCGCGCAGCCGCCGCAGGAGCTCCGCGTAATCCTCGGGCTTCTCGACCTCGTCGTCGAACAGGCCGGTACAGACGACGCCGGACGCCTCGAACTCCTCGACAAGCTCGACGTCGAGACCTTCATAGAGGGTGAAGTCGCGGTCGGCGCCGATATGGAAAATCTTGCGCGGCCCTTCGGCGATCAGATCCCGGGTCACGTCGCCTGAGGTAACCACCCGGTCGTAGGCTGACGGTGGAACACCGATCGCGTTCATCTGCGCCACGACATCGGCACTTCTGCGCGGCGAATTGGTGATCAGGACGACGGGGATTTTCGCCTCTCGAGCCCTTGCCAATGCGGAGGCCGCCACAGGGAAATGCGTTTCGCCATTATGGACCACGCCCCAGACGTCGCACAGGATTGCCGAATAGGCCTTCGACACGTCTTCGAGCGAGCCGATGATTTCAGGCGAATCCGCCATGCCGTTTCCTTCAGTCATGATCGTTGCGACCGCCACGACAGACGGTTCGCCGCAGCCGGTTCGGATTAGCCGAACCATTCCGGCCTGTCACCAGCTTTCGCCAGGCACGATTGGTTAGCGGTTGGTGAAGTGCTGACCCGGCAATAGAGCGATTTGCCAAACCCGGCCTTCAGCGTTTTGTGGAAAGCTGGCGTCGATCGAGAATCCGCCGGCGGGGGCCGCTCCAAGACATGCATGGACTTTGGCGTCAGTTCTGCCGCGACCAACGCGGCAACTATGCTCTTATGACGGTCGTCGCTATGGTTCCGCTGATGGGCGCCCTGGCAATGGCCGTCGACTTCACCGAGATGAGCCGCGAAAAACAGGCGGTTTCGAACGCGCTCGATGCCGCAAACTTCGCCACGGCGCGCCGGCTGACGGAGGGTGCCACCGACGACCAGTTGAGGGCCTATGCGCTCGACTTCTTCAATGCCAACCTCAACAAGATCAATCCCGCCAATACGACGCTCACCGTCACCTTGCCAAGCAACACCACCGGCGGCGGCTTGCTCAAGATGACCGCGCGGCTGGACTACAAGCCCTATTTCTATCCGGTCTTCGGCCAGCTCGTCGGCAAATCCGAAACCGACGCCAACCAGAGGATCAGCTTCAACATCACCTCGGAAGTGCGGCTGAAGAACACTCTTGAAGTCGCCCTGGTACTCGACAATTCCGGGTCGATGACCAAGACCGGAACGGGCTCGGGGCAAACGCGCATCGACCTTCTCAAGACCGCGGCAAAACAGCTGGTCGACACGCTGGCCCAGCAGGCGGCGATGATCAAGCAGGTCGACAGGCCGGTGCAGTTCGGCCTCGTGCCGTTTGCCGCCTCGGTCAATGTCGGGCCCGGCAACGGCAATGCGCCCTGGATGGATACCGAAGGATTGTCGCCGGTATCGAACGAGAATTTCGACTGGTCGACGCTGAACGCAGCCGACAAATACGCCCAGCAGACCAACGGCATCTGGTACAAGCGCGGCACCGGATGGGGAACCGACGAAGGCCAGATGCTGACCCGGTTTTCGCTCTATCGCGACATGAAGGTCGTCACCAACCATGAGCGTGTCGTCAACAGCAAGCGCGTGGTGTGCGACGAATACAACCCGAACAACACCTGCAAACGCGACCACGACGAATACGACTACATCGACACCTATGGCCCGTTCGCCAGTTGGCAGGGCTGCGTCGAGGCCAGGCCTTATCCCTACAATGTCAACGACGCGGCGCCTTCCGGCGGCTCGGCGAACACCGGCATAGGGGTCGGCGATCCGGCGACGATGTTTGTGCCGATGTTCGCCCCGGACGAACCCGGCAACCATTGGAGGCTCACCCAGGATCCCGACGAGGCCGCGCCGACGACCTATGGCGCCATCAACAGCTGGTGGAATGACGACCCGACGAGCAGCACCGGCCAATCCCGGCTGCGCAACATGTCCAAATATTTCCAACCGAGGCCGATCAATGCGCCGGCGCTGGCCGCCGGCAACGGGCCGAACTACAGCTGCTCCACCAACCCGATCACGCCGCTGACCGATGTCAGCGTTACCACTGGGCTTACCGCGATCAAGGCCGCGATCGACCTGATGAAGCCCGATGGCGGCACCAATGTTCCCGAAGGCATGGCCTGGGGTTGGCGGGTGGTTTCGAGCGGCGAGCCGTTCACGCAAGGCCGCCCGGAAACCGAGAGAGGCAACGACAAGGTCGTCATCGTGCTGACCGACGGCGCCAATACCTACTACACGCCGTCCTCGCTCAGCCATTCCGACCCCGCCGATTCGAAATCGACCTATGCGTCCTTCGGCTATCTCAACCCAGGCTACAACGGCACTTCGGTGGGCCGCCTGTTCATGGGCACATCGAGCGCCATTGGCCAGTTCGACTATTCGAACGGCAACTACACCAACGCGCTCAACGAGCAGATGGCGACGCTTTGCAACAACGCCAAGGCAGCCAATATCATGGTGATGACGGTGGCGCTCGACCTGTCGACGACCAAAACCGCCGATCAGCAGGCGATCGAGGCGCTGAAATCCTGCTCGTCGAACTCGCGCTTCCGCAAGGATCCAACGGACGCGAGCAAGCCGGCAAAACTGTTCTGGAATGCCACCGGCGCCAGCTTGTCGAACGATTTCAAGGAAATCGGCAACGAATTGTCGAACCTGCGCATCGTCGGCTGATCCTCAGGCTTCGGGGGCTGGCTGGAACAACGGCTGGCGCCGCCATGCACTTGCGCGCGCCTCCCGGGACAGGCACATCTTGGCCGCCTGCCGGATCGCGCGTCCATTCGCGGCGCGCTGGGGAAGAACAGATGCCCGAAACAGCCAATCATCTCGCCTTCGCGCTGGTCTGCCTCGGCATGGTGCTGACGCCTGGCCCCAACATGATCTATTTGATCTCGCGTTCCCTGTCGCAGGGGCCGAAGGCGGGGCTCATCTCGCTTGGCGGCGTGGCGCTCGGCTTTGTCTTCTATGTACTGGCGGCGGCATTCGGCATCACCGCGCTGCTGCTCGCAGTGCCCTACGCCTATGATGCGCTGCGCTTTGCCGGCGTGCTCTATCTCCTGTGGCTGGCCTGGCAGGCGGTGAAGCCGGGCGGACGCTCGCCATTCGAAGTGCGCGAATTGCCGAGGGACCGGCCGCGCAAGCTTTTCGCCATGGGCCTGATGACCAATCTGCTCAATCCGAAGGTGGCCGTGCTCTATCTGTCGCTGTTGCCGCAGTTCATCAGCCCCGGCAAGGGTCACGTCCTGTCGCAGCTCCTGGTGCTCGGCGCGACACAGATCTCGATCAGCCTCAGCGTCAATGCCGTCATCGCGGTAACGGCCGGTTCAATCGCCACCTTTCTCGCCGGACGGCCCTTGTGGCTGGTCATCCAGCGCTGGATGATGGGAACCGTGCTGGCGGCTCTTGCGCTGAAGATGGCGACAGACGCGCAGCGCTGAGAGTGCAAACCGGCGGTCGCCGCTGTCAGCCGCCGAAGACTTCTTTCAGGAATGCATGAGAGGCAAGGATGGATTGCTCGGCAGCATTGTACTGACCATAGGCCTCGATGCCGGTCTTCAATCCTGCGGAGTCAAATCCGTGACGAGCACCCGGGTAGACGTCAAGCTGCACAGAGCTTCCCTTGCCGCTGCGCTGCGTCATCATCTCCTGGCAATTTTTGGCGGGGGTCCGATCGTCCAGCTCGCCGATCAGGATCAAGGTCGGGACCGCCATGTCGCCATTCGTTGCCGAACAATCCGGATAGTAGGCGATCGCAGCCTTGAATTTGCGCTCCATAAGCCGCTCGTCTCCACCAGACTGCAAGGCCTCGAGCGTTGCGTTCCCGCCAGCGGAGAACCCCATCAACGCAATGCGCCGCGGGTCGACAAAACTGTATTTTGATAGGTATTCCAGAGCGCCGTAGGCGTCATATACGCGATCAACAGGGTGGAGGCCATCACAGGTCTCCTTAATGCCGCGGGTGCTGAAGCTGTCGACGACGAGGACGACGTAACCCCAGGAAGACAGTCGCTCGGACCAGGTTTTCCTTACACTTCGGGGCAAACCTGAACATCCGTGCAGAACCACGACAGCCGGGAACGGCCCCTCACCCGGCGGACGCGTTAAATACCCCTGCAGCGGCGTGCCGGGAACGGCCCTCGGGACGTTGCCGCCCGCTTGCGCAATGCGCTTCTGAAATGGCGTTGGCTCCGAAGCCGCGCTTTCAAACTGCACCGGCTGGTCAGCGCGCGCTGGCGCGGCATGCAGATAGCTACCGATACAAAGGCAGGTCAGACAGACGACCTTGTTGGGCAGTCTCGGCAGGGTGAAGGCCATGGGTGCCTGCTTCGTTACATCGGCCGTCTTATCTGCTGTGCCCGCTCCGGCTCGACCACCTTGCGGTAGAGATGCCAGGTGGCATGGCCGAGCACCGGCATGACGACGGCGAGCCCGGCAAACAGCGGGATCGAACCGATCACCAGAAGCACGGCGACCAGCAAGCCCCACAGCGCCATTTGCAGCGGGTTGGCCATCACCGCCCGGGCCGAGGTCTCGATGGCTGAGACGGCGCCGACGTCGCGGTCGAGCAGCAGCGGGAAGGCAACCACAGTGGTGGCCAGCACGATTACGGCAAAGACAAAGCCCGCGGCATTACCGGCAAGGATCAGCGTCCAGCCCTTACTGGTGGTCAGCACGTCGCGGATGAAGCCGCCGATCGAGGCCGGCGGCTGGTCTCCGAACAGGCCAGTGTAGATCGATTGCGCGGTGTAGAGCCACAACAGGAACAGCGCCACCAGCATGACGCCGATGACGGCGATCGACGGGATCGCGGACGAGCGCCGGACATCAAACGCGTGCCGCCAGGAGGTGTTCATGCCGAGCTCGCGCCGGCGGCTGATCTCGTAAAGGCCGAGCGCCGCAAACGGCCCGACCAGAGCGAAACCCGACATCAGGGGATAGATGAGCTGGATGGCATTGGCGCCGGACGTCCACTGCGTCAGGATCAGGCCGACGATGGGATAGATCAGGCACAGGAACACGTAGTGCGATGGTTTTGCCCAGAAATCCTCGAACCCGAGACGCAACGCATCCCAAAGGTCCGACGTGGTGATGCGGCGCACCGTCGGCTGCACATGCATTCCACGTGCGTCCGCCATGACATGAAAGCCGGCCATAACCTTCCTCCCGTGTGTCGGGGCGGTCACCGCCTGGATGGCCGCCAGAGCTGCCACTTCAAGATCGAGAAGCATGATAGCAGAGTTGGCGGCGATTGTCGCCGGGTCAATGGCCTGGGGAGCAACTCCTCGTTGTGTTCAACTCTCCGTATGGCCTCTCATATGGCGTACCTTGGCAGACCTTCGTTTTGGCCAATCATTGTGCTGCATTTTAGCATTTACGCATTTTAGCATTTACTTAAATTACTCGTAGGGATCCCTGGCGTATCACCTGAGCTTTACGAGTTTCGGCGAGGGACTATGTTCGCATTGAAAGCCTTCTGGTCTTCGGAGCGCGGCAACTTTGCCATAACGACCGCCTTCGCTATGCTGCCAATAATGATTGGTTTGGCCGGCGCCGTCGATCTGATCGGCACGAGCCATGACGCCTCGCAACTCCAGAACTCGCTGGACGCGGCTGGGCTCGCCATCGGCACGAAGTTCTCTCCCGATATGGCGGCTGGCGATGTCCAGCAGCTTGGGCTGCAGTTCTTCGCCGCCAATATGAGCGCGGCCGACCAGCAGGAATATTTGGGCAGCGTCTCCGCTTTCGCGGCAACGGCAAGCGGCAGTCCAAGCGCCTACTTTATCTCGCTGTCGTCCAGCATAAGCCGCCCAAGCTTCATCAGCGCCTCGGCCCCCTGGCAGGCCTACCGCTCGGCCTCGGTCAAGATAAAACCTGGCGCGCAGGCCTGCGTGCTGGCGCTCGATCCGCATGCGTCCGCCGCCGTGAACCTGCAGGGCTCGACCAACGTCTCGATGGACAATTGCGTGATCGCGGCGAACTCGGACGCGTCGGATTCCGTCAACAGGGGTGGTTCCGCACTGGTTTCGGCCGGCTGTGTCTCAACCGTCGGTGGCACCAGCGGGCTGTTGCCACCCAGCGCCAGTCTCGCCTGCGGAACGCCGCACGAACATAGGTACGCATCCTTTGATCCATTGGCCGACGTCGTTCCTCCCCCTTACACATTGTGTTTGCCTGTCCCGAACGGCAAAACCTACACGCTGTCGCCCGGCACTTATTGCGACAAGACATTATCGGGGAACATCACGCTTAATCCGGGCGTCTACATCATGCGCGGCACCACCATAAAGCCAGGGGGAAACGGCAGCCTGACTGGCCAGGGCGTGACCATTTTCCTCATGGAAAGCGCTCAGATCTACATAAATGCCAATGAGAAGGTGAACCTTTCCCCGCCCACCAGCGGCCCTTATGCTGGCATCACCATTTTCCAGGATCACGGCAACACGTCTGCCCTGACATTGAATGGTGGCGCAAATTCCGTGCTCAGCGGTTTCATCTACGCGCCGGACGCGCCCATTTCCTACGCCGGCAATTCTGATATGAGCGCCCAGGGCGACTGTCTCAGGCTTGTCGGCAATACGATACAGATGACCGGGAACTCGTCCGTCAAGTCCGACTGCGCGGCGGCGCTTGGAAATCGCACAATGTATGCCGATCGGATGATCACTCTGGTGAAATGAGAGACAACCTGACGTGCGGCGGCGCCAGCGGTAGCGTTGAGAAAAATGGCGGTAACGCACGGCCGGATCGGTTTCGATGCGAGGCGCAATCCGGCCAGCCTGGGATAGGCAGCGCCGTCGATCGCCTGGTGAAATTCCGCCCAGCATGCCACGCCGATCAGCGTTGTACCGGCCAGCGTCAGTCTGTCGCCCCCTCTTCGATTTTCGCCGCCCTGCCCGGCAAAAGCCATGATCGCTATTATCTCAGAGGCATGACCATAGCGAAAATCGAAACCCACCCGATCCCGAAGCTGAACAGGCGCATGGTGCTGACCGGCCTCGCAGCCCTGGCGGGGCTCGCCGCCTGCAGCACCGTTTCACTGCCAACCGGCGAAGGCGCCGGGGTCTCCTCCTCCGCCACCAGCACGCTGGCCAGCATCCGCGCCTCGGCCGGGCTCGCGCCGCTGGTCCCCGACCGGCAGCTCGAACAGGCCGCCCTGCAGCAGGCAGGCTACATGGCGCAGCGCCGCCGCATGAGCCACACCACCGGCTGGGGCAAGGATTTCGCCTCGCGCGTCAGGGACAATAGAATTTCCGGTGCCGCGGCGGAGAACATCGCCGAGGGTCGTTTCGACCTCGATAAGC
>NZ_RZPF01000170.1:0-9866 GCF_004022735.1 Mesorhizobium sp. M7A.F.Ca.AU.001.01.1.1 | reverse complement strand
CTGGCGAACCGGTCAAGCTCACCGGCATCACGCGGCGCGGCCACGACCAATGTCCCGGCCCGTGTCACCTGACCCGACAGCACCGCATCCCACCAGTCGCACGTCAGGGCATCGGCGCGTCGATGAAAACGAAATTGCGCTCCTGGAACCCGACCTCGCCGGCCGCTTCCGGCGTGGATTGCTCTTCCCCGACGAGGCTCACCTCGACCCACGCCCGGCGATGGCGGCACTTCATGACAAGCTTGCGACCATGGGTGTCAAATTCCACTTCGGCTGCGACGCCCGGCCTGTTTCGGGATTCGCCCGTCAGATAGACTGCATGGGAATGGCAGCGGCCGATGACAGGCTGCGCGGTGTTCGCGGCGAAATGCTGATCCTTCGCACGCCTGATGTCTCGCTGTCGCGGCCGGTCCGTTTGCTTCATCCACGCTTTCCGCTTTATGCCGTGCCGCGCACCGATCACCGTTTCATGATCGGAGCGACGATGATTGAAAGCCAGAGCGCCGGACCGGTGACGGCGCGTTCCATGATGGAGCTGCTGGGCGCCGCCCATGCCCTCCATCCGGCCTTTGGTGAGGCCGAGATCGTTGAAACCGGTGTGGGTGTCCGTCCGGCATTTCCCGACAATTTGCCACGCGTCGAAACAGACGGTGAGATCATCGCGATCAACGGTCTTTATCGTCACGGTTTTCTCCTCGCCCCCGCCATGGCGCGCCAGGCTGCCGACCTGGTTTTCAGTCAAGACAGAACCAAGGAGCATGCTCATGAAACTGATGGTCAACGGCGAGGCGCGTGAGATTGCCGCCACCACGCTGGCCGAGTTGCTTGCCGCGCTCGACTATGAGGGCGATTGGCTCGCCACCGCCGTCAACAGCGACCTCGTGCACAAAGCCAACCGCGCGGAGTTCCAGTTGAGCGACGGCGACCGGATCGAAATCCTCTCGCCCATGCAGGGCGGCTAGCATGTTGGAGCTTTATGGAACCGAGCTTTCGTCGCGCCTGCTTCTCGGCACGGCTCAGTATCCTTCGCCGGCCATCCTTGCCGATGCAGTCAAGGCATCGGGCACGTCGGTGGTGACCGTCTCGTTGCGGCGTGAGATGGCGGGCGGTAGGGCCGGCGAACAATTCTGGTCGTTGATCCGCTCGCTGGGCGCCAGAACCCTGCCCAATACCGCCGGCTGCCTCTCCGTCAAGGAAGCCGTCACCACCGCGAAAATGGCGCGCGAGGTCTTCGGCACCAACTGGATCAAGCTCGAAGTGATCGGCAATCACGACACGCTACAGCCGGATGTGTTCGGTCTGGTTGAAGCCGCCCGCATCCTGTGCGAGGACGGCTTTGCGGTATTCCCCTATACCACCGACGATCTCGTTGTCGCCGAGCGGCTGCTGGAAGCGGGCTGCAAGGTCCTGATGCCGTGGTGCGCACCGATCGGTTCCGCCTTGGGACCGGTCAACATGACGGCGCTGCGCTCGATGCGCGGATATTTCCCTGGCGTCCCGCTGATTGTGGATGCGGGGCTCGGACGGCCGTCGCACGCGGCCACCGTCATGGAACTCGGCTTTGACGCCGTGCTCCTGAACACAGCGGTCGCCAAGGCGGCAGATCCGGTCGGCATGGCGCGTGCTTTCGGTAAGGCGGTCGACGCCGGTCGTGAGGCGTTCAGTTCGGGAATGCTCGAACCGCGCGACGTCGCCGTGCCATCGACACCGATGGTCGGCAGGGCCGTTTTTTCATGAAGCTCGATCCCTTCTACCTGATCGTCGACAGCGCCGCCTGGATCGAAAGGTTGGCGCCGCTCGGCGTCAAGCTGATTCAGCTTCGCATCAAAACCATGGATGAAACCGGGCTGCGCGCGGAGATCCGCAAGTCGAAGGCCTGGTGTGTCCAACACAAAAGCCAGCTCATCATCAATGATTATTGGCGCCTGGCAATCGAGGAAGGCTGCGATTTCGTGCATCTGGGCCAGGAGGATTTGCAAACGGCCGACCTCTCGAGGATACGGGCAGCGGGCGTCAGGCTCGGATTGAGCACGCATGATCATGTCGAGCTGGAAACGGCCATGTTTGCCGAGCCCGACTATGTCGCGCTCGGTCCGATCTATCCCACCACTTTGAAGAAAATGAAGTGGGCACCGCAAGGGCTAGAGCGGATCAGCGAGTGGAAGCGGCGGGTGGCGCCGATCCCATTGGTCGCCATCGGCGGCCTCAACCCCGACCGCCTCGACGGCGTCTTTGAGGCCGGCGCCAACAGCGCCGCAGTGGTCACGGACATCACGTTGAGCTTCGACCCCGAAGCGCGCACGCGAGAATGGATCGAAAAGACGGACCGATGGCGATGAGACGAGAACCGCATGTGCTTGTCGTTGGCGGATCAGATTCCAGCGGGGGTGCTGGAATAGCACGCGACATCGAGACGATCTCTGCCGTTGGCGTGCGCACCTGTCTCGCCGTCACAGCGCTAACGGTGCAAACGCACGACGCCGTGATCGAAATCCATCATTCGCCACCCAGCATGGTGGCCAATCAGATGTGTGCCGCGCTACAGGCCAACGACGTAGCCACAATCAAGATCGGCATGCTGGCGACTGCCAAGATCATTGTTGCCGTTGCCGCAGTGCTGCGCAAATTTCCGCAAGTGCCGGCAGTACTCGACCCTGTGCTGGCCTCCACCTCAGGCCGCGCACTTCTGGAAGCAGGCGCTATCGCTGCCATGAAGCGCGATTTGATGCCGCTTTGCTGCATTGTCACGCCCAACCTTCCTGAACTGGCGCTCCTTACTGGTTCCGAACCGGCTTCGGATGAGGACGGTGCGCTCCAACAAGGACAAAGACTGCAGGCCGTCGGCCCTCAGGCCCTGCTGATCAAGGGTGGGCACGCGTCGGGTCCCCGATCGGCCGATATTCTGTTACGCTCCGATCATGAACCCATCCACTTCGACACGCCGCGCCTTGCTATATCGATGCGCGGAACAGGTTGCATGCTGGCCAGCGCGATTGCGGCGCATCTGGCGAAGGCGAAGTCGCTCGAAGATAGCGTGCGCGAAGGCAAGCTGTTTGTGTTCGAGAAGCTTCAGAAATGCCGGCTGAATAATCACAACGTTCTGCGTCCAGCCAAGCAGACCCATTTTCCAGAATTTTTCCAGTAGCGAGACTGGAGGGCTACTGCTTCTCTATGCCATCCTTACAACGCGTTGAGTTCCACTGTGCCGTCCAGAATTATCTGTCGTTGTCCAGAATTAAGCCGGGCTTAGAACTGAAACGAACCCGCCGAAAGGTACGAGCGGCCCTCACTCGATAAGGGTTACCAAACCTATTCCTGTGGGCTACCAATCCGCGTGGTGGGTGGCCTTAGGTTACCAATCAGTGTGGCGTCCGGAATTATCTGCCTCTCTCCGGAATTAAGCCGAGATTAGAAGATCGGTGCGGTATTGCGCCCGGTCAAACCGTGTCGATTTGCGGCGTAGCCGACGTGTCTCACGCTTGGCGGCGTCGCACGCTGGTCCCGATTGTCGCCCGAATATCTGCCTACCGGCGACAGTGAATGCGCCAAGCTAGACCTTCGTCGATAGGGCGGCTCCGGTTTACCAATCCTGTCGTCCTAGGTTGACCAATCCGTTGTCGACCGTGAGCGGGTTTACCAATAAGGGCGGCTATATTCTGCGCAAACCCAATCACCTGATGCCAATCCAGAATTAATCGTCATTAAGGGCATTGGTAAACTCAGTCTGAAACCCCACCCTTAGCCAGAAAACTCTCCTGTTTTCAATCGCATAGCCCGCCCGCCAGCAACCGATAATTCGGGACCGGTAAACCCGTGAAAGGCCCAATAATTCCGGACGTCACACCAGTCTGCCCTTTTATGCGACTTTTCGAGCACAGACCGGGAACATCTGACCGTTTCCATTCATCGCCCAAGGCCGGTTTAGCGCTGGAAAAGCCAAAGTGCGGGAGTAAGAATGGCCGCAACGGGGCCGGAAGCCGTCGGTCAGCTTTCGGGGAGTGATCCCGGTAAGTTCGCAACTCATTCGCTTCTTTTCTGCAGTCCCCGCCATTACGAGTTGGCGGTGTCGGTCGCCGAGGGGATCAACGCCATTACTGCGGCTAGTTCGGCCCTCCGGACGAGGAATGGCATGCGCGTCGTCCCATAGTGCTTGGCAAGATGGAAGCGGTGCATGCCTCCTACGATGTGAACTTGGCCTTGGTACTCGCCGAGCAAAGGCGGTGTGACACCGCGGCCATGCAGCCATCGGTAGGCGATCCCACAGCTCTTGCTCTTGTAACGTTGATGCCAAGGACCCTTGTCCCTGCTGGCGGCGTAGGTAAGCCTGCCGCCAACGTCAGTGACATCAGCGTCGATAAGAATGAAATCCGTCGAAGCGTGGTCGCTGGGATCATCGCCGTCGAACGCGAGATAGAAGTTTGCAGGATCGCAGTCCCATATCGCAGTCAGTGCAACCGGAATGTTCTTTCTTCCTTTGCACCAGATGTCGACCTTGCGTTTCTCCTGAGCGCGGGCGACCTCGAAGGCTTCGTCTAGTTTTCCTTCCGCGACATCCATGGCTGTGATGACGTTCAAGCCAAGGGCCGTCAGACGGTTGATCTCGTCCACGTTCGCCATGCCTTCTCCTCTGGCAGCAGATTATTATCCACCGTTGGAAGATGCGGCGGCAATCCAAGCCTGAGGCACGAGGGCCTGTCCACGCCATTCCTCAATCAACTTGACTCCGGGAAGCTTGCCCCAGACGTCCTCATCTGCATGATCCAGCACGATGATCTGGAGGCGACCTTTCGCGGCCATGACCTCAGCGCCTAGGAGCGCAAAGACCTTCCTGACGGCGACCACGTCCTGATCCCTCCACGCGATGAGGTCGGGGCCCTCGTCGCCCGCCGCCCGCTTAGGAAAATAGACTTGGCTAGGTTGGTCGAAGATCAGCTGACCAGGGACTGGGTGATGAGGTTCGGCCAGGAAGTAGTGCTGCAGCGCAAGCATTAGTGCGACGTGATACGCGAGCCAATTGGCGCCGCTGCCAATCTCCCACAGGTAGTCCTCACGCGTTCCCCTAGTCACCTTGACGGTCAGGTCTTCAATCAACAGCCTAATCGGGGCCTCGGGCCACTCCGCGTCAAGCTGCGGAATCAGCCGATTGGCATGATGGGAGACTTGGTGCAACGCGTTGAATAGCTTGCGCTGGATGTCGGCCTCGGAGATCGTCTTTTGCAGCGTTGCAATATCGGCCTGCAGCGAGGTGAGTTCCTGCCGCAAATCCGACGACTGGTCGGCGCGGTCGTAGACGTGCAACGCCTGCTCCAATCGACCGAGGAAGCGCTCAAGCCTATCGAAGCGATTGGCCTCGTCTCGGGCGACGTCAGAGTCCCGTTCCAGCACCGCTATCTCGCTACGGACATCGTTCAACTCAGATAGGACCGCTTCAGCGGCGCCGCGCTGGCGCAGGATTTCCTTGTCAAGCGTGTTAGACATCGCAGGGTGGGTCCGCAGTCGGATCTCCAGACCGCCGAGGTTGTCGCAAAGGGCCAAGACCTTCTCGCGGCCGCCGTCCCCGAGTGCGACCAACGGATCGGCGAACTCGTCGGCCAAGTCCCTCAGCCACGTGGAAAGGTCCAAGCGGTCACGTTGGATGCGCATGGCGTCGCCGTACGCCTCGCTGCTCTCCACCAGACGGCGCAGTTCGTTCAGGCGCTGACGATGCTCGGTAAGTCGCGCGGCGATTTCAGTTTCCGACGCACGAAGGGTTTCCAGACGCGTCAGCACCACATCGATGCCGGCCAGGCTTGGTCGAGCAAGACTTGAGTTGCTGTTCGACACGCGCCGAAGCAGGTCAACAACGTCACTCCAGTCCTTCGGCACTTCAGTGGAGGAATCGACTAGGCCAAGTTCGACTGCCTGACGCAGCCACGCCTCCGCCTCCGCCCGCCAAGCGCCAGTTGCCGACACGATCGCGCGTAGCTCAGCCTCCTTCCGGCGGAGGTTGCGCTGGAGCCGATCGATCTCAAACCGCGCCTGGAGAATCTTTGCCGTGACCGCGCCCAGAACGTACGGGAAGATGGTCTTTAGCTTCTCCCGGTGTTCCGTCGTATCGGCCTTGAAAAACATCACGTCGGGATTGGCGATCACGTTCTGAGGTTGGAACGTGAAGGCCATGAGGTCGCGGAAGCTTGGCCTTTGCTTGAATCCATTCTCTGTACCTGGTTCGAAGTCGAGGTCAGTCAGTCCTGCCAGGCGGTTCATCGCGCGCTTGACCGTGTCGACATTGGTGGTCTTGTCGGTGATCGTCTCCGGAATTTCGACCTGTGCGCCCTCCAGCAGCACCATGTCGCCTGTGCTCTGTTGGTCCCCCGGTTCGCGTCGCGCCAAGAGCTTTTCGCCCTCCAGCGTCTCGATCAGAATGCCGAACCAGCTGCAGTTCTCGCGGATTACGCCCACCGGAATCGCGCATTTCTCCGAGCCCAGACAGTAATCAACAATAGGGATAACGGCGGACTTCCCGGTCTTCGACGCGCCGCTGATGACGTTGACGACACCGGGCTCGAACTTGACGACCCGCGGCGCTGCACCATTGCGGGGCCAAAGGATCAGTTTTCGAAGCTGGAAATACATCTAGAACTCCACCCGTAACAGGTTGGCCACCTGCGCGGTCCCCAGGTTCGAAAACCAGAAACCCAATTTCTCCGAGGCAGGTCCGAGGTGCTTGACGCGCTCTGGAAGGACGAGCCTCCTCGGTTTCGGTTCTGGTACGTTTGCTCTTAAAGTAGCATCCTTGTAATCCACGGACAGCAGCCGCCCGCTCACACCGACAGCGGCCGATTGCAATGTCAGAGTACGCAGCAGCAGCGCTCGCTCGTGGACGGCGAGGAGTTGTTCCCGTTCCTTCCCGAGCTTGGCCGCGAAGAGCGCCAGTCCAGAGGGTCGGTTTGTCGAAGTCACGATTTCGAGCGTTGCGCGATGCAGGACGATTGGCAGCACGAGAAACGCCAAGGCGAACGGCGCTGGACGTTCGTCCTCAGCCTGGAAACCTTGGCCAAATTGCCACAATGCGAAAGCCCCAAGTCCTGGATTCTGGACAAGGGCGAGGTCGCTGAGCGGTAGGTGCGATCGGCCAGCCTCAATCAAGTCGCTGGCTCCAAAAGAGTCTGGTAGTCGGGATGCCAGCCGAGGCGCAGGCCGTGGGCAAGGGCGTTGAATGATCCGTGGACGAAATGACCGGGGACGACTCGACCATCGAGTGGAGGCTGCAACTGCGCGCAGCGCCTGTAAACTATTCTACCACGAACCGTTGCGGGGTGTCCGGCCTGTATGTCGTGCACCTCTGCACTGACGTGCTCATAGCGACCGACAAGATCATCGTCCCAGTCACTTAGGTTCTTCTCAAAGATTAGCCCGCTTTCGCCCCAGATCGAGATGTCGGCGAGCGTCCTAAGGTAATCGCTAACAGCCCGGACGCACGCTTCGTCTCCCACCTCGATCAGCTCGAGTTGGCGGACGAAGGCGGGACGGTCGGCGATCAATTGTTCGATGGCCTCGACAGGCGGTTGCTTGGTGAAAGACGACAGCAGCCCTGGAAGGTTGTTCTTCTGAACAAATGCTCTTTGCTCGGCCTGAAACGCGTCCACGTCCAAGATGGCGGGCTTGCCAGCTCTAATCAGCCTGTCCGCCGCCTCCTTCGCAGCGCCGATCGCGCGTTCGCACACTAGGTCGATGATGAGCGGAGAGACCGTCGGCTTGAAGATCGCGCGTATCGGATCGACGGGATCTGCATCGACGCTGATAACGGCGAGATTCTTGACCAAGGCGGCGCAATGAGCCGCATCAGCGTTCAGGAAAGCTTGGACGTCGGCGTCGCATGCCGGTGCAGCTTTCAGCTTGCTGTGGGCTTTGGCGAGGTTAGCGACCAGCGCCTCCACGTCGGCATCTGTTTTCGCGTCGTTCAGCGCGATCGCGAAGGCACCCGCCTTCACCGGTGTGACATATAGCCGGAAATGGCTGGTCGCCGGGTCGATCTCTCCCGCCGCCATGAAGCTGAGCCAGTTGGCCAGAGACTTCCACAGGTCCGCAGCCCAGTCGGATATCGGATTTTGCTTCAGTGCGCTCTTGCTTTGCTCAAGAACGACTTCGCCGCCGACCAGGTGAACCGCCACATCGTCTAAATGTTCAAGAGAGACCAAGGCGCCGCTAGGCGCGTTGAGCAGGTGAAAGCAAAGGCGTACAGGTTGAAGCGCATAGCCGAGGTATTGGCCAGCGGCGCTGTGTTTTCCCGTTTGCGTCTTCGCGTTCATTGCCCATCCCGTTCTCCCGAGTCGCACCGGAAGAAGCCAGTAACGATATTGGTATAGTTCGCCGTTGTTTACAATTGGCGCCCCGGCGATAGGACGGCTAGGCGCGATACAATTGCTGTTTAGGGCCAGCTCTCGAAGTCCAGATTCGGCAGGACAATGAATTTGCAGGACGTCCATTATGGGCACATCGGGGCCGTCTATGGCTCGGGCGATATGTCCGCTTTTGGACGAACGCGAAGTTTGCCGGAACGTCTGACTTTGGGCGCATACTTGCCGTCAAATTCGGCGTCCTTCACTGGTTCGTTCACGTATTCCGGAGAAAATTACTGTGCGAGTTGATGGATCCTCGTTCCCGGTACGACAGCCTCAGCTATTTCACATAGATGCTTATGGTGCGTCAGGTAGATGACCTGACCTGTGTTTGCCATCGCTCCGAACAGCCTGAAAACCTCCTCCGAGCGAATATGGTCGAACGTCTCCATGATGTCGTCGGCGACGAATGGGACCGAGGGCCGAAATTGCGCGAACTCGTAATAACCGGCGAGTCTTAGGGCAAGGTACAGCTGAAATCGTGCACCCTTTGAAAGCGCTTCGGTGACCTTGGATTGCCCGTCACCCTGCACAGCAATGAGAACCTCACCACCTCTTACAGGCTGGGTTGTCAGCCCCGAATACTGGCCACGCGTCATTAGCTTGAACGCGTCTGATGCGCGCGCCATCATGCCGGAGCGATGGCTCTCACGGTAGATCCGCAAAGCATTGCCAGCCGACATGATGCCAAGCTTCAGCTCTATGTAGCGAACGGCCTTCTCCTCGATTTCCAGCAGGGTTGTGCGCCGTTCAGCATCCAGGCGTGCAACCGCACTATCACCGCCGATGGCGTCCAGCTTGTCGGCCGCGCGCGTCTGCCGGATCAGCTGTTGCTGGATGGTTTCATCGAACAGGCGAAGCCGCTGCTCACCCTCAGCCTTCTCGACCGCGAGGCCGTCGAAATCGATCGCGTCCAGGATCGAGCGGGCCTGCTCGAATCCGTCGACCGCGAGCTCCGCCACTATCCGTTCCTCAAGTTCGGCGACGGTGGTGCGCAAGCCATCGCGCTCACGCAACAGCTCATCGCGTTCGACTACCTCGGGCAGAGTGGCGACACCAAAGACGCCCAGCACCTCGTTCTTGCGGCGTTCGTGTGCCAAAATCTCAGTGTCGAGGATGTCGCGCGCCTCCTTGAGGCGCTTCAGGTCGTTGCCGAGGCTTGCCTTCGTTTCACGTGTCCGCTCGGCACGCTCTAGGCGCTCGGCAAGGCGGATGGCCAACTGCTCCGGGTCGGTATCCTTCGTCGGCTCGTCGGCTTCAACCGCAACGGCGATGACCTCGACCAGAAAATTGGCCCTGTCGGCCTCCATCTTGTCGATACGCAGCTGCAGGTCGTCCCGTTCCTGCAGGCTTCTTGAAAGTTCGGCCAATTGATCGAGCACAGTGCCGACGCCGGATGCGGAGAGCCCGCTTTCGAGCCAAGTTCCCTTGAGTGCTTCGGTAATGCCGGCCAGCCATTCCTCCTCGCGACGCTCCGCCACACCT
>NZ_RZPF01000016.1:0-20960 GCF_004022735.1 Mesorhizobium sp. M7A.F.Ca.AU.001.01.1.1 | reverse complement strand
TATCGGAAGACACACCCTTCCACCCGAGCACGCAAAAGGGCCGCATCCGCTGCGCCATGGAGGAGTTGTTTCGTCGCGAGGCCGACGCGAGCCGCGTCCGCACCATTCTTCTGCGGGCCGGCGATTTCTTCGGCGGCACCGGCAGCGGATCATGGTTCGACCTGATCGTTGCCGCCAAGATCAACAAAGGTATCTACACCGCGCCTGGCCCGGTCGAGCTCGTGCATGAATGGGCCTATCTGCCTGACTTCGCTGTGGGTTTCGTCGCGCTGGCGCGCAATCTGGACAAGCTCGGCTTCTATGAAGCGCTGAACTTTCCGGGCCACGCGGTCACCGATCTGCAGATCAAGGCCGCTGCCGAGAAGGCTATTGGTCGTCCGCTCAAGATGACTTCGATGCCCTGGTGGGTGCTGCGCGCTGGCAGCCCGTTCGTGGCGATGTGGCGCGAGATCGTCTCCATGTCCTACCTGCGCTTCGAGCCGCATCAGCTGGCTTCGATACGGCTGGAAGGCATCGTCGGCGAGATCCCGCACACGCCGTTGGATCAGGCGGTTGCTGAAGCTCTTGGCGATATCGGCATTGCCACCGTGAATGGCGTTGCGAAAGCTGCCTGACTCCCGCGATCATGGGCGCCGCCCCTCTGCACACTGAACAATCCACGAGAGGGCGCCTCAGAGCCGTCCCATCAACAGCAACACCATGAGCACCACCAGCACGACGCCGACAATACCCGACGGCCCATAACCCCAGGAGCGCGAATGCGGCCAGGCCGGCACCGCGCCGATGAGGACAAGGATCAGGACGATGATGACGATGGTGGTGATCGGCATGAGAAGCCCTCGCTTCGACGTTTCGCTCAGAGACAATGCAGAGGCCGCCCGGTTGTTCCGGGCGGCCTCTGCGGTCAAATCGGCGATGGGGTCTATTCGGCGGCTTTCGGAAAGGCGATTTCCGGTTCGTCGCCTGCTTCCTGGCCAGGCCTGTCGGTCGGCGAAACCGTTCCCTTGCCGCGCCGGAACAGCCGGCGGAAAAACGCATAGAAGCGGCTGTTCTTGCTGCGCGTGAAAATCATCAGCATCGACGGCGTCACCACCAGCGTCAGCAAGGTGGCGAAGGACAGGCCGAAGACGATCGCCGAGGACAGCGAAATCCACCATTGCGTCGACGGCGCGTTGATCGTCGTCTCGTGATGGAAGATTTCCAGCCCAAGGCCGAAGGCGATCGGCAACACGCCGAGGATCGCCGACACCGCCGTCAGCACCACCGGCCGGGCGCGCTCGCGGCAGGTCTGCAGCACCGCGTCCATCTTGTCCCAGCCTTCTTCGCGCAGCCGGTCATAGGTGTCGATCAGCACGATGTTGTTGTTCACCACCACGCCGGCCAGAGCGATGACGCCAATGCCCGACATGACGATGCCGAAGGTCTCGCCTGTGATCAGCAGCCCCAGGAACACGCCAACCGTCGCCATGACCACGCAGGACAGCACCATCAGCACGCTGGTGAATTTGTTGAACTGCATCAGCAGCACCAGGAAGATCAGGAAGATCGCCGCCCCGAACGCCTTGCCAAGGAAGGCGCTGGCCTCGGCGCTGTCTTCGTTCGAGCCGGCCAGCTTCCAACGTATGCCGCTGCCGAGATCCATCCCGGAGACGGCCTTGGTGACCTCCGCCTGCACGGCCGCGACCTGGGCGCCTGCGGCAACGTTTGCCTGGACGACCACCGTGCGCGCGCCGTCGATACGGTTGAGGATACCGACCGTCGGCTCCGGCTTGCGCACGACGAAATTCGAGATCGGCACCGAGCCTTGCGAGGTCTGCACCCTGAGCTCGTCGAGCGTCGACAGCGTGCGCCGGTCTTCCGGCAGACGCAGCCTGATGTCGACGGCGTCGTCGGCGCCGGCAGGCCGGTATTCCGAAAGCTTCAGCCCGTTGGTCACCAGTTGCACCACTGTGCCGACAGCGGTTGGGCTGATGCCATATTGCGCTGCCTTGGCACGGTCGACCTCGAGCGCCCAGTCGACGCCGGGTGGCGGGAGGCCGTCGGAAATGTCGATGACGCCAGGCACCTTGCCGATGCGTGCCGCAACCGCGCGCGCTTTGTCGTCGAGCCCCTTGGGGTCGACGGCCGAAAGCCTGATCTGGATCGGCTTGCCGGTCGGCGGACCGGCCTCCGGCACGCGCACCTCGACATCGACGCCGGGAATGCCGGCCATGACGCCGCGCAAATCGTTCAGGATCTGGTTCGCCGACTTGCGCTCGCGCCAATCTATGAATTCGTACTGGATGACGCCGACGACGTCTTCAGGGACATCCTGGCCGCCGCCTTGTGTCTTGCCGACGCGGGTGTAGACCGACTTGATGCCGGGCCAGCCGAGCATCCTGTTTTCGGCAATCTTGGTCGCCGTATCCATTTCGGCCAGCGAAAGGTTGCCGCGCGCGTGCACGTAGAGCAGGCCGTAGTCGGGCTCGACACTGGGGAAGAATTCGACACCGGCGCCATATTTCGAATAGGCAAAGCCGACGCCGAACAGCAGAGCGACCGTCAGCAAAACCACCGTAATCGGAAACCGCACCGCCTGCTTGACGATCGCCATGTACCAGCCGTCGCGATTATCATCCTCATGATGCTCCGGCGCCTTGGCGAAGATCGCCCCCAGCGTCGGCGCGAACACCAGCGCATAGAGCATCGAGGCCGATAGCGTGACGATCAGGGTGATCGGCATGTACTTCATGAAGTCGCCGATGATGCCCGGCCAGAACAGCAGTGGCGAGAAGGCGGCTATGCGCGTCATCGTCGCGGCAATGACCGGACCGGCCATGCGCTTGGCGGCCAATGCGAAGGCTTCCGCCTTCGGCATGCCTTCGCTCATCCGCCGTTCGGCGAACTCGGTGACGATGATGGCATCGTCGACCAGCATGCCGACAGCCAGGATCAGGCTGAACAGCACGATCATGTTGATCGTGTAGCCCATCATCGCCAGCAGCAGGATGCCGATCAGGAAAGACGACGGAATGGCCAGGCCGATCAGCAGCGAGGCACGACCCGACAGCGCGTAGAGGATGACGATGAACACCAGGATGACGGCGATCATGACGTGGTTCTGCAGATCGCCGAGCAACTGGTTGACGAAGACCGACTTGTCCTGCGTGTAGGTGACGTTCATGCCTTGCGGCATCGTCTTGACGTAGGCGTCGGACACCTCCCTCACCTTGGCGAGCGTGTCGATCAGATTGGCGCCGATGCGCTTCTTGACTTCGATGGCGATGGCCGGCTTGCCATTGAGGCGCGTGATCGTCGTGGCATCGGCGAAGGTCGAGCGGATCGTCGCGATGTCCTTGGCCTGCACCACGGCATTGGGGCCGGCGACCACGGGCAAGGCCGCCACGTCCTCGGGCGTCTCGATCAGTGACGGCACCTTGACGGCGTATTTGCCTTCCGAGCCTTCGATATTGCCGGCGGCGACCAGACTGTTGGAGGCCCCGACAGCGCCGATCAGCTGATCGAGTTGCAACCCGTAGGACGACAGTTTCATCGGATCGATGACGACTTCGACAAGATCGTCGCGCGAACCCTGCAACGAGCCCTCCAGGACGCCTGGCACTTCCTCGATACGGTCGCGCAGTTCGCGCGCGGCGGCGGTCAGCACGCGTTCGGGCAATTCGCCCGACAGGGTGACGACGAGGACGGGGAATTCGGAGATGTTGACTTCGGTAACGACCGGCTCTTCGGCCGCCTGCGGCAGGTCGGCCTTGCCGTCCTGCACCTTGGAGCGCGTGTCCTGCAAGGCCGTCGCCAGATTTGTCTGCGGCTGGAACTCGACCAGCACATAGCCGCCGCCCTGGAAGGCGGCCGAGCGCATTTCCTTGAGGCCTTTCAGGCTCTTCAGCTTGCTTTCCATCGGCCGCAGCAGAAGGCGCTCCGAATCCTCAGGCGAAATGCCCTGATAGATCAGGCTGATATACATCATCGGAATCGGAACGTCGGGCTCGGCTTCCTTCGGCGTCGACTGATAGGCGACCCAGCCGGCGAGCAGAAGGAAGACGAGGACCGAAATGGTCAGGCGGGCATTGTTGATTGCGAGTCTGACGATATCCATGGCTAACGCCTGTTCTTGAATTTCACGAGCTGCGTCGCAGCCAAGTGTCCCCGCCCGGGGTCTGTCCGCCGTACCCCATGCTACTGCGTGCCGGCGGTCGCTTCGCCCAGCAGTTTCTGGATGGTTGCCTGGTCGGCTTCGACCGGCTTGACCTCATCGCCTTCCTTCACCAGTTCCTGGCCGGCAACGATGATGCGCGCATCGGCAGGGATGCCGCCAAGCACCAGGCCGGTCGGCGTGTCGTCGACGAGGTCGATGGGGAAGAACGCAACCTTGTTGTCCTTGCCGACGGCACGGATGCCGAGGTCGCCCTTGTCGCCGAGCGTCACCACCGAGCGCGGCAGCAGCACCGCATCGGTCGGCAACGCGCTGAGTGCGATTTCCGCCGTCATGCCGGCCGGCACGGAGCCGTCGGCATTGGGGACGGCAACCTCGACGCGGAAGGTGCGGGTCGCCGAAGAGGCGTCGCGGCTGATGTAGCGCACGGTGCCTTCGACAGTCTGGCCGCTGACCAGCCGTATGGTGGCCTTGTCCCCGAGTTTCAGGTAGCCGAGATCGCGCTCGCTGACTTCGCCGCGGGCAATCACCGGATCGAGCTTGAGGATGGTTGCCACCTCGCCGCCCTGCATGATGGAACTGCCAAGTTCCACCGGCACCCGGTCGATAACGCCGTCGAAGGGCGCCTTCACCTCGTTGCGGTCGAGTTCGGCCTGTGCCGTTTCCAGTTGCGACTGCGCCGAGGTCAGGTTCGAGCGCGCGGTGTCGAGCTGCAGCTTCGGCAGATTGCCGGTCTTCATCAGCCGCAAGGCTGCGTCCAACTCGGCCTGGCGCTGCACCACCAACTGCTTTGCATTGTCGACCATCGAGATCTTTTCTTCCGCCGCAAGCATCAGTACCAGATCCCCCGTCTTGACGTGATCGCCTTGCTTGACAGGCAGCTTGTCGATGACACCGGCGACGCGCGTCGCCAGCACCGCCCGCTTGTCGGCTTCGGTCAGCCCGGAAATGCGGATGGCGCGTGCATAGGTCTTGCGTGGCGGCGTCACCACCGCAACGGTGCGCAGCGGTGCCTTCGGCTCGGCTTCAGCCGTCTTCGGCTTGGCCGCGTCCGGCGCCTTGGCCTGTTCGGCTCCGGCTGCCTTGGCTTTGTTGGCGGCTACGCTGCCGACCGACGAAAACTCGCCTGTCGCCATCCACGCCGCGAAACCAATGAGCACAACAATGGCTGCAAGCTTGTGAAACCTGATTCTCGGCATCGTCGTTGTTTTCCACTGCGGGTTCGGCCAGCGTCCTCATAACGCGGGCGCGTCGCCGATATGGGTGCGCGCCAAGCCGTGTTCAATTTGCCGTGATCGGCGAAGCGCGCTTCTACATCAAAGTTGCACCGCAATATAGTCTGAAAGTTGCAAGATCATTGCCCCGGCGGACAAGATGCGCCCGCCGCGGCCCAGTCTTCGATCGCTTGATAGGTCGCTTCGGCAGAGCCCGGAGCCGGTTCACGATCCGGCCCCGGCGCCCAGCCCCAGGCGACCAATCTGTCGTCGCGAACATGCAGCGCGATGTCCTTCAAGCTGCGGTTGCCATTGCGCAGGGGATCCCTGATCTGGGCGCAGATTTCGGCCGAGGATTTGCCGAACCAGGCCATCTCGGCCGGCGCCAAATGCCAGTTCTCGGCCCCGGGCGGCCCGTGCAATGCCTTGGAATTGCTGGAGAAATGGCAAGTCGTGCAGCGCAGGCCCGGATTGCCGAAGCCCGACCCGTCAGCACCGCGCTGGACATTGAAGGCGTGAACGCGCGTACCGCGATAGTGCGCACCCGACCATCGCGGCCGGTCGTCCGCGACATGACAGTCGGCGCAGCGCGGATGCGAGAACACCGCATAGACCTTGTCCCATTCGGGCAGGCCTTTCGCCGCGTCGACGGTCGCCGGCGCCGGCGTCTGGCTCTCTTGCGCAATCGCAAACGGCGCTGCGAGCACGAGCATGGCAGCAGGCGTCAGCATGATGAGGAGCTTCTTCATGCGAAGGCCACCGTTTTCGACAGCGGCAGCGTGCGGATGCGCTTTCCGGTGAGCGCGAAGATGGCGTTGGCGAGTGCTGGAGCCGCCGGCGGTGTGCCGATCTCGCCGACGCCGCCCATCTTGTGGAAATTTTCCAGGATGGCGACTTCGAAGACCGGGCACTGGAAGATCCGCATGGCATCGAAATCGTGGAAGTTCGACTGTTCGACCATGCCGTCGGCGAAGGTGATTTCCTGACCCATCGCCGCCGAAAGGCCGTAGATGGCGGCGGAAATCAACTGCGCCTCGATGATGCCGGGATCGAGCGCGGTGCCGACATCGGCGGCGATCCACACCTTCTCGATGCGGATGCCGGCCGGCGTGTCCGCCACCTGAACGATCTCGCCGACCCAACTGCCGAAGGACAGCGTGAAGGCCATGCCCTTGGCCTTGCCGGCGGGCAGCGCCTCGCCCCATTTCGCCATCGCGGCGACTTTCTCGACCACCTTCACCGCCGAGGGATAGGCGGCCATCAGTCTCTTGCGCATCTCGACCGGATCGATTTTTCCGGCGACCGCGATCTCGTCCATGAAGCCCTCATGGAAGAAGCCGTTGACCGAACTGCCGACCGAACGCCAGGAGCCGACAGGGATGGAGACCGGCGCCGCGATACCCCTGACCCGATAATTCGGGATCGTGTAGGGCTGGTCATAGGCGCCATCGACAATGGTCTTGTCGGGACCGAGCGGCGATACCGAGGGGAACAGCCGGCGCAGCGTACCGGCAATCACCGATGGCGAGGCCATCTTCATGTCGACCGCGATCGGCATGCCATCGTCACCGAGCCGCGCCTGGAACTTGCCGATAGCAGCCGGCCGATAGGCGTCGTGCCGCATGTCTTCTTCACGCGTCCACGTCACCTTGATCGGGCGTCCGCCCGTCTCCTTCGCCATCAGCGCGGCACACAGCGCGTAGTCCATCTCGACGCGCCGGCCGAAACCGCCGCCCATGAAGGTGGTGTGCACATTGATCTTGTCCTGCTCGATGCCGACCGCGTTGGCGCAAAGCTGCCGCACCAGGGTCGGCGCCTGGTTGCCGCACCAGATGTCGAGCGCACCGTCCCTGAACTGTGCCGTGGCGTTCATCGGCTCCATCGTCGCATGCGCCAGATAGGGCACGGCATAGTCTGCCTCGATGATGCTTTCGCGCGGCGCGTCGGCAAAGGCGGTTTCGACATCGCCATTGTCGCGCATCACCGACCCCTTGGTGGCAAGCGCCTGCTTCAGCACATCTGAAATGGCGGCGCTGCTGAGCGGATATTCAGGATCGGACCACTGGGCGTCGATCGCCTCGGCCGCCTTGAATGCTGCCCATGTATTATTCGCGATGATACCGAAGCCATGGCCGTAATTCGTCTCGAGCAGCACGATCTTGATCACCCCAGGCATTTTCTCGGCTTTGGAGAGGTCCGCCTTGACCGGCTTCGACCAGAAGCGCGGGCTCATCTTGACCGTGCCGTAGACCATCTCCGGCAGCCGGACATCGATGCCGAAGATCGGCGCCCCGGTGAGCTTTGCCAGCATGTCGATGCGCTTCTGCGGCTTTCCCAGCAGCTTCCAGTCGGCCCGGTCCTTGAGCCTGACTTCGGCCGGCCGCGCCATCGCGGCGGCAGCCGCGGCGACCGCGCCGTAGGTCAGCGATTTGCCCGACGCCTTGTGCAGGATCGAACCGTCGGCCGTTTCCAGATCGGCCGCCGCGACACCCAGTTTTTGCGCTGCCGCTGCGACCAGCATCTGCCGGGCAGCGGCACCCGCTTGCCGCATCTTGTCAAAACCGTCGCGTGTCGAAGCCGAACCGCCGGTGCCCTGCAGGGCAAGGAATTTGCCGACCACACCGAGACCGGAACGCACCGCCTGCGCGGTCAGGCTTTCATCGAAGAAGGCGAACGGACCGCCCTCCTCGAGGATCGCGGCGTTGTAATAGGCATGGGATGCCGGTCCATGCTCGACCATGACCCGGTCGAGCCCGACGTCGAGTTCCTCTGCGACCATGGCCGCAAGCGTCGTCGAGATGCCTTGCCCCATCTCGGCGCGCGGCGCGACGATGGTGATGGTGTTGTCGGCGCCGATTTTCACATAAGGGTTGAACGTCGCCTCGCCCTTGCCAAGCTCGGCCTCGAGCGGGTTCGGGAACGGCTTGCGATAGTAGTAATAGCCGACGGCAACGCCGCCAGCGACAGCGGCAGCGCCAATCAGAAACGTGCGGCGGGCGATCTTTCCGACACTGGCCATGGTCAGAGCCCCGCCGTCTTGAGCGCCGCGGCCTTTTTGATGGCCGAGCGGATTTTGGGATAGGTGCCGCAGCGGCAGAGATTGCCGCCCATGGCGTTGTCGATGTCGGCATCGCTCGGGTCGGCGACTTCATCGAGCAGCGCCACCGCGCTCATGATCTGGCCGGCCTGGCAGTAGCCGCATTGCGCGACCTGTTCCTCCAGCCATGCCTGCTGCACCGGATGCAGTCCGCCTGCCGTGCCGATGCCTTCAATGGTGGTGACGGCGCCGCCGACCTCGCCGACGGGAAACGAACAGGAACGCACCGGCTGACCGTCGACATGTACAGTGCAGGCGCCGCAGGCGGCGATGCCGCAGCCAAACTTTGGCCCGGTCTTGCCAATGAGATCGCGCAGTGCCCACAGCAGCGGCATGTCCGGATCGGCGTCGATATCGAATGACTGACCGTCGACGGTGAGGCGCATGGGGATACCCTTTGTTGTCGTCCACTGCCAAGGGCGAAGCGGCCTCCCGGCCGTTTCGCTCCGATACAGATTGACAAATTTCGTCATTTTGTCAATTAGGATTTTGCAGGATAGAATTGCTCTATGAACCAGATCGAAGACACCGCCACCGCCGATCCCAAACGCGTCCGTATTCTGGATGGCGCGATGAAGGTGTTTTTGGCCTATGGCTTCTCGCGCACCACCATGGACGACATTGCCCGTGCCGCCGACATGTCGCGCCCGGCGCTCTATCTCCTGTTCAAGAACAAGACCGACATTTTCCGCGCCATCGCCATGATGATCCTGTCGCGCTCGGTCGAGGCGGCAAGGTTTGCCCTATCCGGCGACGGCCCTTTCACCGAGCGCATGATGCGAGCCATCGATGAGGCCTTTATCTCGATGATGAGCGCGGTCGTTGCCTCGCCGCACGGCGCCGAATTGCTGGACATGAAATCGAGCCTTGGCGATCTGGTGGGCTGCTGGCGCGGCGGGCTTGGCCAACACATCGGCGCCGCGATAGAGGGCGAGGCAGCCAGGAACGGCGTCGATCTGGCGGCCAGGGGCCTGTCGGCGCAACTGCTTGCCGACATGCTGCTCGACGGGCTGGAAGGCATGAAGGCGCGGATCAGAGATCCGGAAGGGCAGCGGCAGGCAGCCGCTGCCCTGATCAGGGTGATCGACCTGACCTTGAAAGCATGATTGCGGACCAATCGATGCACATCGATTGGTCGCTCAGGCGCGCCGGCGCTCTGCCTCCGGGTTCTTGCGGGCCGCAAGAAATTCCTTGACCCGCCGGCCGGGTGCCGGACCGCGTACCGGCTTGAAGCCGTCATCCAGTTCGCCGGAGAGATCGAGCGTCGGTCGCTTGCCGACGGCGTCGTAATTCTCTTCCAGCCAGTCGCTGGCGGCGGTGCGGCCGAGATCTCTGAGGTAGGTCAGAAACGCCCATTCGGCGTTGACCTTCGAGGACGCCGACAGGTCCTTGAACGCCTCGTCGGCATCGATGCGGTGCATGCGGATGTCGCGGTACTCGCCATGTGGCAGACGGCCGGCGGCGATCAGCTCCTTGACGAAGGCAATCGAGCGGAATTCGCGCAGCAGCCCGGCGTTGAAGGTGATCTCGTCGATGCGGTTCTGGATCTCGTTGGCGCTTCTTGGTGTTCCCTCGCGCACCACCGGATTGATCTGCACCAGAAGCACGTCCTCGGTCGCAGCCGTCTTGAAGAACGGATAAAGCGCCGGATTGCCGCCATAGCCGCCATCCCAATAGGGCACGCCCTTGATCTCGACGGCGCGGAACAATTGCGGCAGGCAGGCCGAGGCCATCACCGTATCGAGGTCGATCTCCCCGTCGGAAAAGACGCGCAACTGTCCGGTCTCGACATTGGTCGCCGAGATGAACAGTTCCATCGACTTGCAGGCGCGGACGTTCTCGAAATCGATCTCCTGCTGCACCACGTCGCGCAGCGGATTGAGGCCGAGTGGGTTGGCGACATAGGGCGAGAACACCCGCGACATGGTATCGAAGAAGAGATAGCCGGGCGTGTTCTCGATCGACCAGTTGCCCCAGGCGACGTCCCACGGCATGCGCTGCACCGGGCTGAACCGCCCCTTGGCCGCCACCGCGCGCCAGAAATCGTCAAGTTTTTGCCGCGCGCCTTCGACTCCGCCGCGCACATATCCGTCGGCCAGCGCCACCGCGTTCATGGCGCCGGCGCTGGTGCCGGACACTGCTGATATCTCCAGCCGTCCGTCCTCCAGCAGCCGGTCGAGCACACCCCAGGAAAAGGCCCCGTGCGAGCCGCCGCCCTGAAGCGCTACGTTGATCTTCTTCGTCTCCTCCGCCTTGCCGTTCTTGGTCATGGCGTCGTCCTTGATCTATCCCTTTGGGTGGATGAGAGAGTTTTGCGCCTCACGCGGCGGTCCAGCCGCCGTCGACCGACAGTTGCGTGCCGTTGACCTGCGCCGCCGCGTCCGAGCACAGGAACACCGCCGCTGCCGCGATCTGCTCCACCGTGACGAATTCCTTGGTCGGCTGCTTGTCCAGCATGACCTCACGGATGACGGTCTCGCGGTCCATCTGATGGGCTTTCATCTGGGCGGGGATCTGCGCCTCGACCAGCGGCGTCAGCACATAGCCGGGGCAGATGGCGTTGCAGGTGATTTTTTCGCGCGCCAGTTCGAGCGCAACGGTTTTGGTCAATCCCATGATGCCGTGCTTGGCCGAGACATAGGCCGATTTGAACGGCGACGCGACCAGGCCATGCGCCGAGGCGATGTTGACGATCCGGCCGCCGCCGGCCTTTTTCATCAGCGGGATGGCGGCCGCGATGGTGTGGAACGCCGACGACAGGTTGATGGCAATGATGGCGTCCCATTTCTCGATCGGGAACTCTTCCACCGGCGCGACATGCTGGATGCCTGCATTGTTGACGAGAATATCGACCGAACCGAATGTCTCGGCCGCCTTGGCGATCAGCGCCCGGCATTCGGCCGGCTTCGACATGTCGGCCTTGATATAGGCCGTCTTCGCCTTGTGCTGTCTGGCGATCGCGTCAGCGATGGCGTGGTCGGCAGCCGTGTCGGAGAAGGAGTTGACGACGACATTATGGCCTTCGGCCGCCAACGCCTGGGCGATGGCCAGGCCAATGCCCGATGTGGAGCCGGTGATGACTGCGTGTTTTCTGGCGGCCAAGGTCGAAATCCTCTGGTTGCGGCAAGAGCGATCTTATGTTGCAGTGCAGCATATATGCTCAATGCGACGCAATAACAGCGGCCAGAATTTTTCGACGAGATGAAATTTTCGTCATGAGCGGCCACACGGCCGCTCACCAGGAGGATCCTGATCGGATCGGAGTCGCTCGCCAGGCGCCGAAAGAACCTCAGGCGACCAGGTCCGGCACCGGCCCGACATAGCGCGACTGCGGTCGGATCAGCCGTCCAGTCGTCTGCTGTTCACGCGCATGCGCGATCCAGCCGGCCACGCGCCCGGCGGCAAAGACATTGCTGAAAGCTTGCGGCGGAAAGCCCGCCGCTTGCAGCACCAGCGCGGTGTAGAACTCGACATTGGTCTGCAGCGAACGCTGCGGCTTGGCGATCCTAAGCACCTCGAGCGCCGTTTGCTCGACGGTCTCCGCAAAGGCCAGCCGGCGACCGGTTTCGCCCTCGCCGCCGAGTTGCCGCACGACGGCCTTCAGCACATCGGCGCGCGGATCGCGCACACGGTAGATGCGATGGCCGAACCCCATGATGCGCCTGCCCTGCGCGATCTCGTTGCGCAGCCAGCCGGCGGCATCGCCATGCGCCTGGATCGCATCCAGCATCTCGATGACGGGGCCAGGCGCGCCACCATGCAGCGGCCCTTTGAGCGCGCCAAGCCCGGCCAGCACAGAGGATGTCAGGCCGGCCTGCGTGGAGGCGACCACGCGCGTCGCAAAGGTCGATGCGTTGAGGCCGTGGTCGCAGACGGTCACCAGATAGGTGTCGAGCGCTTTTGTGAGCGCCGGCGAGGCGACGCGGCCGCCCAGCATCCTCAGCATGTCGGCGGCATGATCGGTGCGGCTGTCCGGCGCGATCGGCTGCTCGCCGCGCCGCAGGCGCAGCAGCGCCGGCGTCAGCACGGCGGGCGCCGCGATCAGCAGCAAGGCGTCGGTCAAGGTCTCGCCATCCGGCAGCTGCGCCATGCCGGCGCGCATGGCGCTGTAGACATCGAGCGGCGCCAGCAAAGGCAGCGAGGGCAAGAGCCGTTCGAACACGTCCGCACGCGCCTGTCCCAGCGCCCGCGTCAGTTGCGCATCATCGGGAAGGTCGTTGAAGAAGCCGTCGAGCAGCAGCCTAACCACCTGGGCATAGTTCCAACGGCCGGCCAGTTCCGGCAGCGAATGACCTCGGATCGTCAGACGGCCGCCAAGACCATCCACATCGGAAAGCACGGTTTCCGCCGCCACCACATCATCGAGCCCATTCGCCATAGCCTGTCTCCTTGAAGCATTTCCGGATCGGAGATAGAGATGGGCAACGTTTCCATCAATCTTGATCAATATAATCAATATCAGGGCTCGATATGTCCGAGTGGTTGTCCCGGGAAGAGGCGCTGGAGAGACTCAAGGTGCGGGCGCAGACGCTGTACGCCTATGTCAGCCGTGGGCGCATCGGCATGCGGCCCAACCGCGCCGATCCGCGCCGCAGCCAGTACCGCGCCGACGATATCGCCGCACTGGCGACCCGCCGGGCGCGCGGCCGCAGCCCGTCAGTCATCGCCGAAAGCGCCATCGCCTGGGGCGAGCCCTCGATCGTAACGGCGATTTCGACCGTCTCGCGCGGTCGGCTTATCTATCGCGGGCAGGACGCCGCAGTGCTCTCCGGGCACGCCACACTGGAAGAAGCCGCCGCCGTTCTGTGGGCTCTGCCGAAACCGGTGGCTTTCGAAGCAGCGTCGCCGGACGCACCCCATCAAGCTGGCCGAGCCTCGGCCTTTGCGCAACTTGCCGTGCTTGCCGGTCAGGGGCGCCCGTCGCTCGGGCGCAGCGCCGCCTCGCTGCATACCGATGCCGCGCACGCGGTCGGCGTGCTGGCCGCCGCGCTGGGCGCACCGGCGGGGTCAAATCCCGTCCATCAGCGGCTTGCGCAGGACTGGTCGGTGGATGCCGGCCGCGCCGATGCGATCCGCCGTGCGCTTGTCCTGCTTGCCGATCATGAACTGAATGCGTCGACCTTCGCCGCGCGCGTCGCAGCCTCGACCGGCGCGCCGCTGGCCGCTTGCCTGCTGGCAGGGCTCGCGACGCTGTCAGGCCCGCGCCATGGCGGCGCCGGAGAGGCGGTGATGCAACTGGCCGAGGATGCGGCGCGGCATGGCGCCGATGCGACGATCCGGCGCTGGCTCAGCCATGACCGGCCGCTGCCGGGGTTCGGTCATCAACTCTATCCTGACGGCGATCCCCGCGGGGCGGCGCTGCTGTCGGTGATCGAGGTTGACGGCACACTATCGTCGCTGCGCGACGCTGCCTTTGCGGCGACCGGCGCGCTTCCCAACATCGACTTTGGGCTGGCCGCGCTGACGCGCAGCCTAGGCTTGCCGCGCGATGCACCGTTCCGCCTGTTCGCGCTCGCACGCAGCGTCGGCTGGGCCGCGCACACGGTCGAACAGATAACAAGCGGAAGTGTCATCCGGCCGCGCGGCCGCTATGAGGGCGTGCTGGTGTAAGGCCGCAAGAACGCCAGGCGCTCAGGACATCGTGTCGAGCTTGCGCTGCATGGCCGCGATCTGGTCCTTCAGTTCCTGAAGATCGTCGGGCTTGTCAGGCGTTTCCTTCCTGGCCGGCTCGGGCGACGTCGCAGCGGCTGGCGCGGAGCCAGCGGGCGGGAACGGCGTGAACAGCCGCATCGCATTCTGGAACATTTCCATGTTGCGGCGCGTCTGTTCCTCCAGCGCCTTGATCGGCGTGGTGATCTTCATCATGTCGAGCGGCGACTTGCCGAGCGCCCCCTTCATCTGCTCGCGAAAGCGCTCCTGCTCCTTGGAAAAGGCAAGCATCGACTGTTCGAGGAAGCTCGGGACGATCATCTGCATCTGGTCACCGTAATAAGCGATGAGCTGGCGCAGGAACGGGATCGGCAGCATGTTCTGCCCGTCCTTGTTCTCCAGTTCGAAGATGATCTGGGTCAACACCGGATGCGTGATGTCGTCGCCGGTCTTGGCGTCCTGGACGGTGAACTCCTCGCCCTTCTTGACCATCTCGGCGAGGTCCTCGAGCGTCACATAGGTGCTGGTGCCGGTGTTGTAGAGGCGGCGATTGGCGTATTTCTTGATGATGATCGGATCGTCTTTAGCGGCCATCTACATCCTCCCGGGGACACCGGCGCGCCTCTGAGTAAGCCGCCGATAACGATTGTGCCTTTTTTGAGGATATGCGCAAAAGCCTCACAATTCCAAGCAGTTTGTGCAGTGCGGGATCACTAAATGCTGCATGGCAGGCAAAATATGCTGCGCAGCAATGGACGAATGGCCGCCATGGCAAGGCATGGCCTGCTTGCGGCGCATGGGCGCCATGCCCATTTCCGGTTTGACTTGGGGTTGGGAAAGGGCAAGAAAAGTCCCCAACGACAGAGCAACACCCTTGAAGTCTGGAGAAGAAAATGTCCGCTTCCATCGTCATTGCCAGTGCGGCGCGCACGCCGGTCGGCTCCTTCAACGGCGCTTTCGCCGCCACCCCGGCGCATGAGCTCGGCGCCGTCGTCATCACGGAATTGCTGTCGCGTGCCGGCGTCGAACCAGGCGAGGTCGACGAGGTCATCCTCGGCCAGGTGCTGACCGCCGCGCAAGGCCAGAACCCGGCCCGCCAGGCATCGATCAATGCCGGCCTGCCCAAGGAAACCACCGCCTGGGGCCTCAATCAGGTTTGCGGCTCGGGCCTGCGCGCCATCGCGCTCGGCATGCAGCAGATCGCCATCGGCGATGCCAAGGTGATCGTCGCCGGAGGCCAGGAATCGATGTCGCTTTCGACGCATGCCCAGCACCTGCGCGCCGGCGTCAAGATGGGCGACTTCAAGCTGATCGACACCATGATCAAGGATGGGCTGTGGGACGCCTTCAACGGTTACCACATGGGCAACACAGCCGAAAACGTCGCGCGTCAGTTCCAGATCACCCGCGAAGACCAGGACCAGTTCGCGCTCGCCTCGCAAAACAAGGCCGAGGCCGCGCAGAAGGCCGGCAAGTTCAAGGACGAGATCGTCGCCGTCACCATCAAGGGCAAGAAGGGCGACACCATCGTTGACCAGGACGAATACATCCGCCACGGCGCCACGATCGACGCCATGACCAAGCTGAAACCGGCTTTCGACAAGGACGGCACGGTAACCGCCGCCAACGCCTCCGGCATCAATGACGGCGCCGCCGGCGCGCTGCTGATGAGCGAAGCGGAAGCGGTGAGGCGCGGCATCACCCCGCTGGCGCGCATCGTGTCCTGGGCAACCGCCGGCGTCGATCCGCAGATCATGGGCACCGGACCCATTCCCGCCTCGCGCAAGGCCTTGGAAAAGGCCGGCTGGTCGGTCGGCGATCTCGACCTGGTCGAGGCCAACGAAGCCTTTGCGGCGCAGGCCTGCGCCGTCAACAAGGACATGGGCTGGGATCCCTCGATCGTCAACGTCAATGGCGGCGCCATCGCCATCGGCCATCCGATCGGTGCGTCCGGCGCTCGCGTCTTCAACACGCTGGTCTTCGAAATGCGCCGGCGCGGCGCCAAGAAGGGTCTCGCTACCCTGTGCATCGGCGGCGGCATGGGCGTCGCCATGTGTGTCGAAGCACTCTGAAGAAAGTCACTAAACGGGCGGCGTGCATGCATGTCGCCCAAAACTGCGCAGCGGTTTTGGGAACACCGACATGCATAAAACCAAACAGCTGAAGCGCATCGCCTGAACCTACTTCAGCGCGACGCGCTTTAGCCGCCCGTTCTGTATCCAGTGCCTGCCAAGCCCGACAACAGGGCGATATCAAAAAAGGGGAAATGCATGACCAAGGTAGCAATCGTCACAGGCGGATCGCGCGGCATCGGCGCGGCGATCTCGATCGCATTGAAGACCGTCGGCTATTCGGTTGCGGCGAACTATGCCGGCAATGATGCCGCAGCGGCGAAATTCAAGGCTGAGACCGGCATTCCGGTCTACAAATGGTCGGTCGCCGACTATGATGCCTGCGCCGCCGGCATCAAGCAGGTCGAGGCCGATCTCGGCCCGGTCTCGGTGCTGGTCAACAATGCCGGCATCACCCGCGACGCCATGTTCCACAAGATCACGCGTGAGCAGTGGAAAGAGGTCATCGACACCAACCTGTCCGGCGTCTTCAACATGACGCATCCGCTGTGGAGCGGGATGCGCGACCGCAAGTTCGGCCGCATCATCACCATCTCCTCGATCAACGGCCAGAAGGGCCAGGCCGGCCAGGTCAACTATTCCGCCGCCAAGGCCGGCGATATCGGTTTCAGCAAGGCTCTCGCCCAAGAGGGGGCGCGCGCCGGCATCACTGTCAACGTCATCTGTCCCGGCTATATCGCCACCGAGATGGTCAAGGCGATCGACGAGAAGGTGCTCAACGAGCGCATCATTCCGCAGATTCCTGTCGGCCGCCTCGGTGAGCCCGAAGAAATCGCGCGCTGCGTCGTCTTCCTCGCATCCGAAGATGCCGGCTTCATCACCGGCTCGACCATCACGGCCAATGGCGGCCAGTATTTCGCCTGACGACGGCGATGTAGGCGCAGAGATCGACGGGCCGGCGCGCCGGCCCGTTTTTCGTTTGCGCCATGGTCCCTTCGAAGTGACAGCACGGCTGCTGACCCAATCCGGCACGCAGAGGTTAACAGCGGCCCGGCCGGCCTGTGCGAAACCAGCTTCCAAGCCTGTGGATTCTCGGTGGATAAGCTGTTCACAACACAAGATATTGAGGTGAACAAAACGGGAAAATTCCGCCATCGCTGATTCGTCGCCGATTCGTTCCGGCTTTGAGCTGAACGTTAACGACGACAGCCGGAATCCCCTGCCAATTGCTTAACGCAGATTAAGAAAGATCAACAATTTCATAACCTTGGTCGAGGCACGCCAAGCCATTGTGATCGTTTATCGGCAAAGGTTAATGGCAATGCCCTCTTAGCACGAAACGGGCCAGTTCAGCGATTCAGCATGTGGTGCGTCTCGTGGTCGCGAAATCCACATATAGCCGTGAACAAAAGCTGAACCTGCAGGAGTCACTGATTCGTCGCCGATTCGTTCCAGACTCGTTCTATCCGTTAATCCGCATTCTGATTGAGAGCTTGACGGAACCACCTTCTGGCTGCCGACGGAACATTCCGCTTTCGCTTCGCGCCCGAAATCCCTATGTGTCGCCTGTCATACGCGCCCATTTGAGGCACGCTCCCGACAACCAGAGGCCAGAAGCCTTATCTCCAGGTCCCGGAAGCCTTATTCTAGGTTGATGAACATCCAGCCCAAACACACTGAGCCGCTGATCCTGTCGGGCCGCGACGTGACCGCCGTGCTCGGGCCGACCAACACCGGCAAGACCCATCTCGCCATCGAGCGCATGGTGGCGCATGAGAGTGGAATCATCGGCCTGCCGCTCAGGCTTCTGGCGCGCGAGGTCTACGCCCGCGTCTGCGAAAAGGTCGGCGCCCACAAGGTTGCGCTGATTACCGGCGAGGAAAAGATCCAGCCACCGGGCGCCAAATATTCGGTCTGCACCGTCGAGGCCATGCCGCGCGAGACCGACGCCGCCTTCGTCGCCATCGACGAGGTGCAGCTCGCCGGCGACCTCGAGCGCGGCCACATCTTCACCGATCGCATCCTGCACCTGCGCGGCCGCCAGGAAACGCTGCTGCTGGGCGCCGCCACCATGCAAAGTATCCTGCAGCGCCTGCTGAGGGGTGTCTCGGTGGTGACGCGGCCGAGGCTGTCGCATCTTGCCTATGCCGGCTCCAAGAAGCTGACCCGCCTGCCGCGGCGCACGGCGATCGTCGCCTTTTCCGCCGACGAGGTCTACGCCATCGCCGAGTTGATCCGCCGCCAGCAGGGCGGTGCCGCCGTCGTGCTCGGCGCGCTCTCGCCGCGCACCCGCAACGCCCAGGTGGCGCTGTTCCAGTCCGGCGATGTCGACTACCTCATCGCCACCGATGCCATCGGCATGGGTCTCAACCTCGATCTCGACCACGTCGCCTTCGCCCAGAATCGCAAGTTCGACGGCTTCCAGTACCGCAATCTGACGGCGGCCGAGCTTGGCCAGATCGCCGGCCGCGCCGGCCGGCATCTGCGCGACGGCACGTTCGGTGTCACCGGCCAGGTCGACCCGCTGGACGAGGATCTGATCAAGAAGATCGAAGGCCACGACTTCGACCCGGTGAAGGTGCTGCAATGGCGCACCGCACATTTCGACTTTGCCAGCCTCGACGCGCTGAAGCGCTCGATCGAAACCAACGCCCCGGTCGAGGGACTGACACGGGCATTGCCTGCCGTCGATGCACAGGCGCTCGAGCATCTGTCGCGCGACGAGGACATCCGCGCACTCACCACCAATGCCAAGCGCGTGGCGCTGTTGTGGGAAGCCTGCGCGCTGCCCGACTACCGCAGGATCGCGCCGGCCCAGCATGCCGACCTCATTGCCTCGATCTACACGGACCTCGCACGCCACGGCCATGTCGACGAGAATTATATGGCCGAGCAGGTTCGCCGCGCCGACACAACAGAGGGCGACATTGATACGCTCTCGCATCGCATTGCCCAGATCCGCACCTGGACATTCGTGTCGAACCGGCCCGGCTGGCTGGCCGATCAGGCACACTGGCAGGAAAAGACGCGCGAAATCGAAGACAGATTGTCGGATGCGCTGCATGAGCGGTTGACGAAACGCTTCGTAGACCGCAGGACTTCCGTCCTCATGCGGCGCCTTAGAGAAAATACCATGCCTGAAGCCGAAATTAGTCCTACCGGAACCGTCCTTGTCGAAGGCCACCATGTCGGCGAGCTGCAAGGGTTCCGCTTCACCGCCGACCAGACCGCCGGCGGCGAAGACGCCAAGGCGGTGCGCACCGCTGCCCAGAAGGCGCTGGCCGCCGAGTTCGAGGCGCGCGCCGAACGCTTCGGCGCCTCGGCCAATGGCGATATCGCGCTCGGGTCGGATGGCACGCTGCGCTGGATCGGTGCGCCGATCGGCACGCTTGTATCAGGCGAAGACGCGCTGAAGCCGCGGCTGGTGCTGCTGGCCGACGAACAGCTGACCGGCCCGGCGCGCGACAAGGTCGCCGCGCGTGCCGAGCGTTTCGTCAATTTCCAGATCGAGTCGCTGCTGAAGCCGCTGGTCGACTTGAAAAACGCCGACCAGATTTCCGGCATCGGCCGTGGCATCGCCTTCCAGCTGGTCGAGAATTTCGGCCTCATCAACCGCCGCGACATCGCCGAGGAGATGAAGTCGCTCGACCAGGAAGGCCGCGCAGCCCTTCGCCGGCTTGGCGTGCGCTTCGGCGCCTACCATGTCTTCGTGCCGGCGCTGATCAAGCCGGCGCCTGCCGGGCTGGTGACGCTGCTGTGGGCGCTGAAGAACGACGGCAAGGACAAGCCAGGTTTTGGCGACGTGGTCCATGCGCTCGCCTCGGGTCGCACCTCGGTGGTCATCGACCCCGCCTTCGACAAGACCTTCTACAAGCTTGCCGGCTACCGCAATCTCGGCCGTCGCGCCGTGCGCATCGACATCCTGGAACGGCTGGCGGATCTGATCCGCCCGGCGACCAACTGGAAGCCCGGCCTCGGCCAGCGCCCGGACGGCGCCTATGACGGCCAGTCCTTCATGGTGACGCCGCCGATGATGTCGATCCTCGGCGCCACCGCGGACGACATGGAAGAGATCCTCAAAGGTCTCGGCTACCGTGCCGAGCCGAAGCCGGCCGTCGAGGTCAAGGCGCGGCTCGAAGCACAGGACAATGCCGCGCGCGAAGCAGCGATGGCGAAGCTTGCGGCGGAAGAGGCTGCACGAGCCGAGCAGACCAAGGCGGCGGACGCCGCAGCAGAGGCAGCAGTCGAAGGGTCGGAGCCGGCATCGGACGCAGTGGCCGTTTCGGAAACGGCGACCGAAATGACCTCCGACGCCGCGGCGGAACCTGCTGCGCCTGCCGTGGGAGAACAGGCGGACGCTCCGGTCGAAACCGTGCAAGACGAAGCGCCTGTTGCCGAGGCTGCTGCTGAACCGGCACCGGTTGAACCGCAGGCAGAGGCTGAAGCTGCCGAGACTGAAGCCGCAGCGGCAGAAGAAGTTGCACCGGCCGAGCTGGTGTCAAATGCCGCGCCGGCAACGGACGCCGCGCCGGACGAACCCGTGACGGTGACTGAAGCAGCCACCGGGGAACCCGCCCCGGAAGCCGAAGCGCCAAAACCCATCCTGTTGTGGCGTCAGGGTCGTTTCGAACAGCGCCCGCGCAACCGCGACGACAACCGCAGGAACAATCGCCCACGCAACGGACAAGCGCGCGGCCGAAGCGATGCGCCTGCGGACGCCGGCGCACCGAACGCCGCTGCACCCGGAGAGCGTCCGGCCCATGAAGGACCTGTCT
>NZ_RZPF01000169.1:0-9939 GCF_004022735.1 Mesorhizobium sp. M7A.F.Ca.AU.001.01.1.1 | reverse complement strand
GGCTTGTTGATAGCCCTCGGACTAGCCCTTCTTTTGGGTTACCAGCTGTTTCGCGCCATTACAGGTCCGCTCACTCGTTTGGTCAACGCGGTTCAATTGATGCGGCAAGGCGACTTCAGCGAACGCCTCGATCTGAGGCGCCGAGACGAATTCAGCGTGCTTGCCGACGGCTTCAACGCAATGGCGGACGATCTCACAACCCTCATTGGTCAGGTTCAAAGGTCCAGCATACAGGTCGGCACATCGATAACTGAGATCGCCGCCACCTCCAAGCAACAGCAGGCAACTGCGACTGAAATCGCAGCGACCACAACAGAAATCCGCGCGACAGCCAAGGAGATCTCCGCCACGTCAAACGAGCTCGTCCGCACGATGAACGAGGTCTCGACAGTTGCCGAGCAAACTGCTGCCGTCGCCGGCGGAGGGCAAGCGGGGCTAACCCGTATGGAAGAAACCATGCAGCAGGTCATGGAAGCGGCCGGCGCGATCAATTCCAAACTCGCGATCCTGAGCGAGAAAGCCGGCAGCATCAATCAGGTGGTGACGACCATCACCAAAGTGGCCGATCAGACGAACCTTTTGTCGCTCAACGCTTCCATCGAGGCAGAGAAGGCCGGCCAATATGGCCGGGGCTTTGCAGTGGTGGCGACGGAAATCCGAAGGCTCGCGGACCAGACGGCTGTCTCCACATACGATATCGAGCAGATGGTCAAGGACATCCAGTCGGCAGTCGCGGCCGGGGTGATGGGCATGGACAAGTTTTCCGAACAGGTCCGCCGGGGTATGCAGGAAATCCAGCAGGTCGGCGGGCAACTCTTCGAGATCATTCAGCAGGTTCAGGGGCTGGTGCCACGTTTCGAAGTCGCCAATGAAGGCATGCAAGCGCAGGCGACCGGCGCGGGGCAGATCAGCGACACGCTAACGCAGCTGAGTGAGGCAGCTCAGCAAACAGTCGAATCCCTTCAGCAATCGACGCTCGCGATCGACGAGCTCAATCAAGTCTCAGGCGGCATGCGAAGTAGCATTTCGAGGTTCAAGCTGAGAGCGTAGCGAGCCGGCAGTAGGGGGTGACAATGCTATTTCTCGCCTTCAGCATGGGTCCGGATCGCTACTTGATCGATGTCCACCAAATTGAAGAGGTGCTGCCTCGTCTCGATGTGAAGGTCCTGCCGGGTGCGCCAACCGGTGTGGTGGGTCTGGTCAGCTACAACGGAATACCCATCCCGCTGATCGATGTTACTCTTCTTGCGCTTGGCCGGCCGTCGGAGCGCCTATTGAGCACCCGGATCGTTGTGACGCGCTATCACGCGCATGATGGCGAGCAGCGCCTGCTGGGACTGATCGCGGAACGGGTGACGGATACGCTTGAGCGAGACCCTGCCGACTTCGCGCCGTTCGGACTTGAACCAGGAACCCCGCCCTATCTTGGGCCGGTGGCTTCCGATGGTTCGGAGATCATTCAGTGGGTCAAAGTGGCATCGCTGCTTTCGGAAGAGATACGTACCGCATTGCTCCGCCAGGCCGCGACGGGTGATCAATGACCGGCGCAATTGAAAAGCTCCTGACGGAAACCATCGGACTGGACAGTGCCAGCGTTGGTCCGACAGTGGTCCGTCAGGCGGTCAGAGATCGGATGGCAGCATGCCGGATAACCAACGCTCAGACCTATAAGGAACACTTGACCGGTTCCTCGCAGGAGTTGCAGGAGTTGATCAATGCGGTGGTGATCCCGGAGACCTGGTTCTTTCGCGACCGAGAAGCGTTCACCATGCTGGCGCGGCATGCGCGCGTGCACAAGCGTGCTCAGCCGATTAAAGTCCTGAGCCTGCCATGTTCAACCGGCGAAGAGGCCTATTCGGTCGCCATGGCCATGTTCGATGCCAGCTTTGAGGCGCACGAGTTCAAGATCGATGGTGTGGACGTCAGCAGCCGCAATATCGCGACGGCTGAACGCGCGATCTATGGGCGCAATTCGTTTCGCGGCAGCCATCTCGAATTCAAGGATCGCTATTTCGAAGCGGCCGAGAGCGGGTTGCGTCCTACAGCTGCGGTGCTGAAACAGGTTCGGTTCAGGGTAGGAAACCTGTTCGGCTCTCGCGCGTCTTTCGGGCAAGAAGTCTATGACATCGTGCTTTTCCGCAATCTGCTGATCTATTTCAATCGAGAGCTGCAGGATCGCGCGTTGATCTGCCTGAAGGACCTACTGGCCAAAGACGGACTCCTCCTGGTCGGTCCGGCGGAAGCAGCTCTTCCAAGGTTGCATGGCTTTATTTCCGCTGAATGGCCATTGGCCTTTGCCTTCCTGAAATCGGAGCCCGTCAAGACCACGGCGCCGACAGTTTCGGCCGCCATCCCGGTGCCGACGCCAACCCCGAAGGTCAACAAGAGCAAGCCTCTTCTTCGGCCCCGACCGACAATTGGCAATGAAGCCCGTGGACAGGCGCCGGCCAAGCCGCTTGCAAAGGCCTCGGAAAGCCTCATCGCGGTTGAACGGATCGCCAATGCAGGACGGGTAAAGGAGGCACAGGAGGTCGCCCTGGCGCATCTCAAGGAATTTGGTCCTTCCGCGCAAATCTTCTACTTGCTGGGCCTCGTCCAGGATGCGGATGGCGCAGCACCCCAAGCCGCGCAAAGCTATCGCAAGGCGCTCTATCTCGCGCCAAATCATCGAGAAGCTCTCATCCATCTGGCTTTGCTGCTTCGCAAGCAAGGCGACCATAACGGCGCCGAGGCCCTGGCTGGCCGGCTAGGCCGGGTCCAGAAAAGGAGCGGCAGCTGATGGCGGCTTCGACAGGGATCGCTCAGCCGTTGGAGCAGATTGAAATCGACGACTGCTGGCGGCAAATAGGCGTACGGGGTGACAAGTCATGTCCGCTGCTGGAGCAGCATCTCCACTGCCGGAATTGCCCGACCTATAAGAAGATTGCACGACACCTCCTCGACCGTGCGGCTCCCTCGGTATATCGCGACGAATGGCCTGGTAACGCTGGTCGAGCAGGGATCGATCCGGCCGACGGCGAGGCGCTGCAGACGGCTGTTCTCTTCCGTTTGGGGGAAGAATGGCTGGCCCTTCCGGTCGGTATTTTTCATGAAGTGGCTGAATCTCGTCGCGTTCATTCACTTCCACATCGCAGAAACCGTGCACTGCTCGGTATTGCGAATGTCCGTGGTGAATTGCTCGTTTGCCTGTCCCTGGCTGAATTGCTCGGGATAGACGAGCGCAAGGAGGGGGAGCAAAGCACGCGAACCAAGGTATTTCGCCGCCTGGTTGTTGTGGGCGAGCGCGACAAGCGGGTTGCCTTTACGGTTGATGAGATCCACGGCTTACATCGCTATCGGGCACGCGACACTCTCGCTGTGCCACCCACGATCGACAAGGCGCTGTCTGCGGCTACTAATGCCGTTCTGCCCTGGCAGGGACGGGCCGTTGGTTGTCTCGACCCAGAACAACTGCTCACGATGCTGGCTCGGAGCATGGCATGACAGATGAGGACTTCAGCCAGGTTTCGATGCTCAGCCTCTTCCAGGCCGAACTGGAGACGCAGTCACAGGCACTAACGTCTGGGCTTCTGGCACTGGAACGCAATCCTGTCGCCGCCGATGCCCTGGAAGCATGCATGCGTGCCGCACATTCCCTGAAGGGAGCTGCCCGAATCATCGACCTGATGCCCGCGGTCAAAGTTGCAAATGCGATGGAAGATTGCCTGGTCGCCGCGCAACGTGGGCATCTGAGAGTGGGACGGGAGCATATAGATGCGCTCCTGCAAGGCTGTGACCTTTTGAAATTGATCGCATCAGGATCATCGAGCGAGCGCGCCAACTCAGAAATCGAAAGCTTTCTCGCGAAGTTTGAGGAATTGTCCCCCCCCGAGGCGAAGCCCGGGGCCCAAGATTTTGCAGTTGATTTCGCCACTCCTGATCATGCCCAGGATCAGCTGGCGACGACCTCTTCAGCGAATCTCCTCGTTGGGACGCCACCGCAAACCCACGGCAGCATTGGCTCTGATAGAATGGTTCGGGTGACGGCAGACAGCCTGAACCGATTGCTCGGGTTGGCTGGCGAGTCGCTGATGGAAGCTCGGCGGCTCAGGCCATTCGCTGACGGGCTACTGCGACTGAAGCGACTTCAATCGGACCTCGCAAGTGCGTTCGACAACCTTCACGCAGTGCTGCCGCCGGGTTCAAATGATGCGGCCGCAGTGGAGGCGCTGGCTGAAGCCCAGCGAAAGCTTCGGTTGAGCCAAGCGTTCCTGGCGGAGCGTCTCGATGAATTGGATTCAGTGGATCGCAAAGCGACCGATCTTGCCAACAGATTGTACGACGAAACGTTGGCGAGCCGGATGCGGCCTTTCGAGGACGGCGTGAGACACTACGCAAGAACGGTCCGCGACCTCGGTCGTACCCTTGGCAAGCGGGCGCGACTGGAGATCGTAGGCGGCTCGACCGGCATCGACCGCGATATCCTCGAGCAGCTCGATGCCCCCTTGGGGCATCTTTTGCGCAACGCTGTAGACCATGGGCTTGAACCGCCTGAGGAGCGCCTCGCGATGGGGAAACCCGAAGAGGGGCTGATCAGGCTCGAAGCGAGGCACAATGCCGGGCTGCTGCAGATAGCCGTGGTGGACGACGGCAGGGGGATCGAGATCTCGAAGCTGCGCGAGGCTGTCATCGCCCGACAGCTTGCGACCAGGGAAAGTGCTGACACACTCAGCGAAACCGAATTGCTCGCATTCCTGTTTCTGCCAGGCTTTTCGATGAAAGCGGGCCTTACCGACGTGTCCGGCCGTGGTGTGGGACTCGATGCGGTGCAGGCGATGACGAAGGAGGTCCGCGGAATCACGAGCGTTTCCTCGGAATTTGGTCGTGGAACCCGGTTTCAACTGCAGCTGCCGCTGACGTTGTCAGTCCTGCGCACACTACTCGTCGAAGTCGATGGGGAGCCCTATGCGTTTCCACTCGCCGCCATCTCCAAGACAATGAGATTGCAGCGGATGCAGATCAACCTGCTGCAGGGCCGACCGCATTTTCGCTTGAACGATCGACAGATCGGGCTGGTGACCGCGCGCGAAGTGCTGGATCGAGGAGAGTCCGGATCGGAACCGGACGAACTCTCGGTTGTCGTCGTGGATGCAGGTCGGGGCGATGCATACGGCCTGATCGTTGACCGTTTTCTCGGGGAACGCGAGCTGGTGATCAGACCTCTCGATCCACGGTTTGCCAAGATCAAGGACATCAGCGCAGCGGCCCTGATGGAAGACGGTTCGCCAGTTCTGATCTTCGACGTCGATGATCTGATCCGATCGGTGGAAAAACTTGCATCGTCTAGCGGATTTAGGGCTGTTGGGCGCGCTGCGGGCGGTCCCGAACCGAGCAGACGCAAGCGCGTGCTCGTGATTGACGATTCACTCACGGTCCGCGAACTCCAGCGCAAGATGTTGGGCAATCACGGTTATGATGTCGAAGTGGCGGTCGACGGGATGGACGGATGGAATGCCGTCCGGTCTGGTCCTTTTGATCTTGTCGTCACTGACATAGATATGCCGCGCATGGATGGCATCGAGTTGGTGAGCTTGATCAGAAAGGACGCCCATCTCAAGAACACACCCATAATGATCGTTTCATACAAGGATCGGGAAGAAGATCGCTCGCGCGGGCTTGACGCCGGTGCGGACTATTATCTGACCAAGAGTACCTTTCAGGACGAGGCGCTGATCCATGCGGTCGTGGACATGATTGGCGAGGCGACTGAATGAGATCGAAATTGGAAGCCAACGAATGAGAATCGGCGTAGTCAACGACATGCCGATGGCGGTTGAGCTTCTGCGCCGGCTGGTCTTGTCGACCGGCGAACATCAGGTCGCATGGGTCGCGACCAATGGGCGTGAGGCGGTCGAGGTCTGCAGACGTGATCTGCCGGATCTGATACTCATGGATCTAGCGATGCCAGAGATGGACGGCGTGGAAGCGACGCGCAGAATCATGGCGGAAACCCCGTGCTCAATCCTGCTGGTGACCGCCAGTATCGAAGCCAACCTCGTCGGTGTCTACGAAGCAATGGGTCATGGCGCGCTTGACGCGGTCGATATTCCGTCAGTAGGCATCGAAGGTAACGCGTCCTCGCAATCCGCACGGCTTCTAACGAACAAGATTGCGACGATCGGCAAGCTGATCGGTGATGCGCCGGCCAAGACAAAAAGGCGGATGTCACGTGACGCTGAGCCGACACCTCGACGCTTAATTGCAATCGGCGCCTCCGCGGGCGGGCCGGCCGCCGTTGCCGCCGTCCTGAGTGCGTTTCCCGTTGATTTTGACGGCGCGATCGTGCTCGTCCAGCATCTCGATGCTCAGTTCGTGCCGGGGCTTACTGATTGGCTGGGACAGCATACGCCTCTCCCGATCCGTCCGGCGCGGGAAAAGGATAGTCCTCAAGCGGGCACTGTTCTCGTAGCCAGTTCTGCGGATCATCTGGTTTTCAAGTCAGCTCAACAACTTGGCTATACGCCCAGCCCCAAGGACAATTTTTATCGGCCGTCCGTTGATGTGTTCTTCGGAAGTGCGGCGCAATGGTGGCCTGGCTCTGTGATTGGTGTCCTGCTCACAGGCATGGGCAGGGATGGCGCGCGCGGGCTAAGACAGCTCCGCGACAAAGGGCATCTCACGATCGCCCAGGATCGAGCAACCAGTGCAGTCTATGGCATGCCGAAGGCCGCCGCCGAAATCGGCGCGGCTGTTGATATTCTTCCTTTGAGTGCGATCGGCTCACGTATAATCGAAGCCTGCGAGCGCTCCACGTGAAAGGGCTCGTCCGATGACGCAAGAACCAGAGCTGGTCCCGCCACTCACAGACAACTATTCATCCATGGTTCTGCTCATCGATGATCAGATCATGGTTTGCGAGGCGGTCAGGCGCGCTCTAGCCAACGAACCCGATATTTCCCTACACTTCTGCACCGACCCGTTGAGAGCAATGACAGTCGCGGATGAGGTAAAGCCAACCGTTATCCTGCAGGATCTCGTCATGCCCGGCGTCGATGGGCTGCATCTGGTGCGAGAATACAGGAAGCATGCGTCGACACGCGCGGTCCCAGTCATTGTGCTGTCGAGCAAGGAAGATCCAGCCACCAAGGGCGAAGCCTTTGCTGCGGGAGCGAACGACTATCTCGTCAAACTGCCGGATCGTATCGAGCTGATTGCACGTATTCGATATCACACTCGGGCTTATCTGGATCACGTCCAGCGAGACGCGGCATACCGAGCGCTAAGGGAAAGCCAGCGACAGCTGATCAGTGCAAATCTCGAGCTTGAACGTCTGACGCGGATCGATGGCCTGACGGGCCTCGGCAACAGGCGCTATTTTGATGAATATCTGGCGGCCGAATGGAAGCGCGCTTTTCGCGCACAGTCCCCATTGTCGCTGTTGATGATCGATGCCGACAACTTCAAACGATACAACGATACCTATGGCCATATGGCCGGCGATGAGGTGCTCAAGCAAATCGCCCGCGTAATCCAGAGCGGTTCCGGACGCTCCACCGACCTAGCTGCGCGGTACGGAGGCGAAGAGTTCGTGGTCGTGCTGGTCGACACTTTACTGGAACAATCCAGTGCGATCGCAGAGCGGCTCGTCCAGGGCGTGCGGGAGTTGAACATACCCCACGGCCCGGATCGTGTGACCATCAGCGTCGGCGTTGCAACAGCGGTGCCCACCGCGGACGAGACGCCAAATGATTTCGTCAATGCTGCCGATTTGGCCCTATTTCGTGCCAAATCGGAAGGACGAAATCGTGTCGCGGTTCATATGTCCCGCAGCTAGACAAGCTCAACGTACTTCTCAGGCTAAGATGGAACTTTCTGAGCGTACGTTGAACGCGCCTGGGCTCGCCCGGCCTTCAAGAAGCTCTATGCCGACCAGCTCGCTTACTTTGCGGCTGGAGCTCGAACCCATCGTTAATGACCGCTGGGCGTCCGGTTCTGGGTGGGAACGTGCCGGTTCGCCTGATCGCTCGAATTTCTGCTTTTGGGATTCCGCTGGGGCCAGCTCAACGGCTGACTTGAGTCGCAAAGCGGAATATCGGCATCGCGCCGCGATGGTTGAGATTCAATCGCGGCTCAATGCTCGCCGGAGAGCACCGAAGCGAATGCGATATTGCGCCGGCGTCACCCCGACCTTGCGGCGGAAGAGACGCCCGAAAAAACTCGCATCCTCATAGCCGACTTCACTCGCCACCGCTTCGACCGGGAGATCGCCGGTCTCCAGCATCTGCTTGGCTTGCTCGAGCCTGAGCGCGTGGATGTAGTCGATTGCCTTCATTTCCGTGGCCTTGGCGAAGCGGCGCACGAAGGAGCGCTCGGACAGGCCTGACAACTTGGTCATGGCGGCGACGGGCGAGGGCGTCCGGTAGTTGCCTTCGGCCCATTTCTGGCAGCGGTTGATCACCGCGTCGTCGGTCTGGCGAAAGCGCATCAGCGCGGCGAAGGGCTGCTGGCCCATGTCGTGCCACTGCAGCATGTAGACCTTGGCGACCTGCATCGCCTCCTTGAGGCTGACGAAGCGCGCGATCAGATATAGGGCGAGATCCTCCCAGCTCGAGCCGCCCCCGGCCATGACGATGCGGTGGGCCTCGCCGGTCAGCACGAGTGACTGGCCCGGCTTCACCTTAACGCCGGGATAGTTGTTCGTGAGCGTCTCGACATAGCCCCAGTGAATGGTGGCATCGCGATTGTCGAGTAGCCCGGCCTCGCCGAGCAGCACCGCGCCCGAACAAGCGCTGGCCAGCATGGCGCCGTCGTCATGCGCTCGCTTCAGCCATGCGGCTTCGGCGTCATACTGCCCGGCGACGCTTTCTCCCGGATTGACGAAGAAATCTGGAATACAGACGATGTCGGGTGGCGGGCAATCGGCAAGGCTGTGATCTGGGCGCACCCAGATGCCGTTTGCAGCGCGAAACGGGCTGCCGTCCCCAGCAACCACATAGGGCCGCATGCGCGGCGTGCCCGCCGCACCGCTGGTTATGAACAGGAAATCCCTGCCGGGCGAGGAAAACAGGTCGAACATGCCGTAGATCGTGGAGGCGGTAGCCTCCGGAACGGCAAGGATCGCCACATTCAATGGGCCGATCTGTTCAACCATGGCAGAAATGACCGCCTTTCAGCATTTTCGACTTTAGCGGCCGTGCCCGCGCCGCGCTAGCGTGTGTGAAACGAGGAGACCGCCACATGGCCGCCACCGCTACCCTTGCAGCATCGAGCATCGAAAGCTTCCGTTCCATCATGCGCGGCGAGGTGCTGGAGCCGTCGAGCCCATCCTATGACACGACGCGGATCGTCTGGAACGGCATGATCGACCGACGTCCCGCTCTCATCGCGCGCTGCCGGAGTTTTGCCGATGTCGAGGCGTCGGTGAATTTCGCGCGCGAAGAGCGGCTGGCGATCGCGATCCGCTCGGGAGGCCACAATGTTGCAGGCTACGCCGTCTGCGACGGCGGCCTGATGATCGACATGTCGCTGATGAATGGCGTGCGGGTCGCGCCCGGCCTCGATCGTGTCTTCGTTGAGGGCGGCGCTATTTGGGCCGATGTCGATGCGGCCACCACCCCGCTTGATCGCGCCACGCCGGGCGGCCTGATTTCGGGGACGGGCGTTGCCGGCCTGACTCTTTCCGGCGGCATCGGCTGGCTGCGCGGCAGCCACGGCCTCAGCGTCGACAATCTGCTGGCGGCCGATCTGGTGACCGCCGATGGCCGCCTCATCCATGCCGACGCGACCCAGAACCCGGATCTCTTCTGGGCGCTGCGCGGCGGCGGTGGCAATTTCGGCGTGGTGACGAGCTTCGAGTTCAAGCTGCATCCGATCGAGCCGGAGCTGATGTTATGCGGTCCGGCCTATCCCGAAGAGCGCGCCAACGAGATCATTCCACTCTGGCGCGACTTCATGCAGACC
>NZ_RZPF01000168.1:0-9980 GCF_004022735.1 Mesorhizobium sp. M7A.F.Ca.AU.001.01.1.1 | reverse complement strand
GCTTGAACTTGACCAGGGCGTACGGCATTTTCGCCAGATCGTCTTGCGCGCCGGCAATCTCGAAATCATTGCCCTTTCCGCCGGGTTCGACAAACGACTGCACCATGACCAGCGCCAGCAGAACCGCGGCTGCCGCCCAGGCGACGCCGACCGGCACCGCCATAAAGCGGCCCCAGGCCTGCGCCAGCCAGGACGATCCTGCCGGCTTGCGCGCAGGCCCGGCCTCGGCGTCGAGTGCCTTGGCAAAGCGGCTGAGCGCATCGGCCGGCGGCCGGATTGCTTCGTTGGCGGCCGTGGCGCCGGAGAATTCGGCTTCAGCTTCGCCAAGGGCGGCAAGTGCGGCCGGATCGCTGGCCAGCCATTCCTCGACCGCTTCCAGGTCGGAACCTTCCAGCGAGCCGTTCAGGTAGAACGGCAGCAGCGTTTCCATTTCGTCGCGGCGCGACATCTTTTCAGCGGCGCTCATGGCCACCCCCTGTCGTAACCGGCGGCCTTGAGAGCCTCGCCGAGTTTCTTGCGGGCGTAGAACATCCGGGTCTTGACGGTGGCGACCGGAATGTCGAGCACCTCGCTGATCTCGCTCACCGACTGCCCGTGATAATAGGCAAGATCGATGACGACGCGATGCTCTTCCGGCAAGGCGTCGACGAAGCGCCGCAGGGCGGCCGCCTTGTCTTCCTTCATGGTGACGACTTCCGGCGTGTCGGCGCCGTCGGGCACCGCGGCGGCGGCCTCGTCGTCGATCCAGTCTTCCTTCTTCTTGCGCAGAAAGGACAGCGCCTTGAAACGGGCAATGCCGAGCAGCCATGTCGAGACTTCGGAACGCCCTTCGAAGCCGGGCGCCTGGCGCCACAACTCGAGGAAGACTTCGTTGGCGATATCGTCGGCCATCATTTCCGATCCCGTCTGGCGCGCCACGAAGCGGTAGACCCGCGCGTGGTGACGCATGAACAGGAGCCGCACGGCGGCTCGGTCGCCCTTCGCGACCCGGTCGACAAGCGCGCGATCGGTCTCCGTCGCTGCCGTCATGGCCGGTCGAGCCGCCTGGCTCCTGTCTGCTCTGTCGCTGATCGGCCCAAAAAGGTTCATCCTCCGCCAAGGAATTTTGCGGAGGCTAACCGAAGAGCGCGGAGGTTGCCAGAGGTGCGCCTCTTCCTTCTCCCACAAGGGCAGAAGGGAAGAGCTTCGCGGACCGCTTCTCACTCCAAGAAAGACTTCGCCTTCATCGTCGCGGGCACGGGAACGCCCAGTCGGCTCAGCACCGTCGGCGCCAGCTGCAGCTGGTCGAGTAGTGTGTCCGCATCCGGCCCTTTGCCTTGTCCAAAATAATACAGCGCGAAATCCTGCATCTCGTCGTCATGGCCGCCGTGATGGCCACGATCGGTCTGGCCGTGATCGGCGGTGACGATCACCTCATAGCCGGCTTCGATCCAGCGTGGCAGGAAGGCGGCCAGCATGCCGTCCATCGCATAGACGGCATGGTCCATCTCGTGGCAGTCGTGGCCGAAGCGGTGTCCCATCGAATCCAGCGTGCAGGTGTGCAGGATGCCGTAGTCGATGCCATGGCGTTTCGTCAGCATGGTCAGCGTCGCGAACAGGTCGACATCGCTCGGCGTCATCTGGTTGCGGAGATTGTAACCGGTCATGGTGTGGAAGCGGCCATGCGTGATCGGCCCGCCTGGCTCGTCGAATTCCATGCCCTCCACCAGGTCGAACGGGTAGGCGCGGAAGAATTCCGACCAGTAGGAATGGGTCACCGCCCCCGTCTTGCCGCCTGCCTTGCTGACCTCGGAGAAGATATCGGGCTGCTCGACGCGGAAACGGTTCTCATTGGAGAGAATCCCGTGCACCTGCGGCGAAACCCCGGTGTGGATCGAGGCATAGCAGCAGGCCGAGGTCGACGGCAGCACCGAGCGCATCTTCCAGACCTGCGCCTCGCCCGATTGCACCCAGCCTTCGAGATTGCCCATCAGCCGGCGCCAGTTCCGGTAAGGCACGCCATCGAGGATGATCAGCAGAAGCTTGGATTTGAGCGCCACGGGCTGCTCCATGCGGTTGGCGGTTGAAACGGGAACGCCGTGTGCCGTCCCGGGCACACGGCGTTCTGATAGATGAAATCGGACGATCAGGGTCCGCTCAAGCGTTGAGCCAGCACTCGGCAAGCGCGTAGCCGTCCATCATTTCGCCGATAGGGCTCTTGGCATAGCCGCCGATCTTGTTGGTGGCGGCCGCGTCGATGAACTGGTTGAAGAAGGGCACGATCAGCCCGCCTTCGTCACGCATCATCACTGCCATATCGTGGTAGATCGCCTGGCGCTTGGCCTGGTCGAGCTCGCCGCGCGCGGTAAACAGCATCTTGTCGAATTCCGGCCGCTTGAAGCGCGTGTCGTTCCAGTCGGCGGTCGAGACATAGCCGGTGGAATACATCTGGTCCTGCGTGGCGCGTCCGCCCCAGTAGGAGAGCGAGAAAGGCTGCTTGTTCCAGACCTCCGACCAGTAGCCGTCGCCGGGTTCGCGCTTGATCTCGATCTTGATGCCGGCTTTGGCGCAGGACTGCTGATAGAGCTGTGCGGCATCGACGGCGCCCGGGAAGGCGACGTCCGAGGTGCGCAGCACGATCGAGCCGCTGTGGCCTGATTTCTTGTAGGCTGCCGCCGCCTTGTCCGGATCGAACTTGCGCTGTTCGATATCGGCGGAAAACAGCGGATAGGCCTCGTTGATCGGGAAGTCGTTACCCACCGAGCCATAGCCGCGCAGGATCTTTTCCAGCATCTCGTCGCGGTCCATGGCTAGCTTCAGCGCCATGCGCAGATCGTTGCTGTCGAAAGGTGCGGTGTCGCAGAACATGTTGAACGGATAGTAGCCCTTGCCCGAGACGTTCTCGATGGAAACGCCCGCGATGCGCTTGACCAGATCGACGACCTTGGGTTCGACGCGGTTGATCATGTGCACCTGGCCGCCTTGCAAGGCTGCAAGCCGTGCGGTCGCATCATTGATGACGATGATCTCGACCTGGTCGGCATGGCCGGCCTTGTCGCCAAGCCAGTAATTGGCGAAACGCTCGCCGCCATGGCGCACGCCTGGCTGGTTGACGCTAACCTTGTAGGGTCCGGCGCTGATGCCGGCATTCGGATCGTCCTTGCCGCCATTCGGCTGGATGACGAGATGGTAGTCGGCCATCAGATAGGGGAAGTCGGCATCGGCGTCGCCGAGCGTGACGATGACTTCCTTGCCGCTCGCCTTGACGCCCTTGATGTTCTTGAGGATGCCGAGTGCTCCGGACTTGGACTTCTCGTCCGCATGGCGCTCGATGGTGGCGGCAACGTCCTCCGCGCCGACCGTCTTGCCATTGTGGAACTCGATGCCATCGCGGATCTTGATCGTCCATGTCTTGGCGTCGGCTGAGGCGCCAATCTCTTCGGCAATCAGGTTGACCAGCTTGTTGTCCGGTGTGAGGCGCACAAGATACTCGCCCCAAAGCTTGCCAAAGCTGAAGGTTACCTGGCTGAGATTCAGCGCCGGATCGAGGCTGTTGGTGGATTCCCCGCCCTGCAGGCCAGCCTTGATGATACCGCCCTTCACCGCCGTCTGGGCAAATGCCTTGCCGGCCAGCGCCGGCATCATGGCCGCCGATACGCCGAGCGCGGCGGCGCGCCCAAGAAAGGCACGGCGCGATATCCGGCCGTGACCGGCGAGTTCGGCGAGATAATCGAGTTCAGTTTTCATGTCCTACCCCTGTTTAAAAGTCGTGCGAGCGGCGCTCGTCCCGAAGGACGTGTGGCGCTCTAGTGTTGCATCCGGATGACGGTCGCTGACGCCCCTATGTGGCAGCTTGGTCTGACACAATTTCCAGGGGAAGCGCCTGCCTTTTTCTTCCGGCAGTATTGGTTCCCAGTTTTCCCGGAATTGCTTTAGTTCCCCGCGCTGGCCATGCGCCGTCCCTTGATTGCCTTTTCCAGCCAGCCGATTTCCATCTCTGGAACCGAGGAGAGCAGCAGGTCGGTGTAGGCGTCGAAGGGCGGGCTCAGCACCTTGCCCTTGGGGCCGTAACGCACCACCTCGCCGCGATACATAACCGCGATTGAATCGGCGATCGACTTCACCGTGGCAAGGTCATGCGTGATGAACAGATAGGCGACGTTCTCTTCCTTCTGCAGCTCCAGCAGCAGCTCGAGGATGCCGTGTGCCACCAGCGGATCGAGCGCCGAGGTCACCTCGTCGCAGATGATCAGCTTCGGCTTGGCGGCAAGCGACCGGGCGATGCAGACACGCTGTTTCTGGCCGCCGGAAAGCTCGGCCGGGTAGCGGTCGGAAAATCCCTTGCCCATCTCGATCTTGTCGAGCAGTTCGGCAACGCGTCTGTCGCGCTCACGGCCGCGCATGCCGAAATAAAACTCCAGCGGCCGGCCGATGATGGTGCCGACGGTCTGACGCGGGTTCATCGCCACATCGGCCATCTGGTAGATCATCTGCAACTGGCGCAGATCCTCCTTCGGCCGGTCGGCCAGCCTGTTGGCCAGCGCGCGTCCGTCGAAGGTGACGGTACCCTGTTCGGGTGGCAAAAGTCCCGTGATGGCGCGCGCCAGCGTCGACTTGCCGGAGCCGGACTCGCCGACCACGGCCAGCGTCTGGCCCGGATAGATGTCGACGGATACGTCCTTCAGCACCTTGATATGGCTGCGGCCATAGGCGGCGGTGACGTTCTTCACCGACAGGAACGGCGACGTGCCGGGCTTCTGCTCCTGGTGTTCGATCTCATGCACCGAGACCAGCGCGTTGGTGTATTCCTGGCGCGGCTCCTTGATGATCTGCCTTGTGCCGCCCCATTCGACCAGCCTTCCATGGCGCAGCACCATGATCTCGTCGGAGACCTGGGCGACGACGGCAAGGTCGTGCGTGATGTAGAGCGCAGCGACATGGGTGTCGCGGATGGCGTCCTTGATCGCCGCCAGCACGTCGATCTGCGTCGTCACGTCGAGCGCCGTGGTCGGCTCGTCGAAGACGATCAGGTCCGGCTCGGAGCACAGGGCCATCGCCGTCATCACACGCTGCAACTGGCCGCCCGAAACCTGGTGCGGAAAACGCTCGCCGATGGTTTCAGGGTTCGGCAGGCTGAGCTTCTTGAACAGCGCAACCGCGCGCTTCTCGGCCTCGGCGCGTGTCGCGGTGCCGTGCAGCAGGGTGGCTTCCACCACCTGGTCCATCAGTCTGTGCGCCGGGTTGAAGGCCGCTGCCGCCGACTGCGCGACATAGCAGACCTCGCGGCCGCGTAATTTGCGGAAGCCGTCCTTGCCGCCCTTGAGGATGTCGCGGCCGTTCAGGATCACCTCGCCGCCTGTGATGCGCACGCCGCCGCGGCCGTAGCCCATAGACGACAGGCCGATAGTCGACTTGCCGGCGCCGGATTCGCCGATCAGGCCGAGCACCTTGCCCTTCTCGAGCGTCAGTGAGACATCGTGCACCAGCACGATGTCCTTCGGCGGTTCGCCGGGCGGGAAGACGGTAGCCTCGATGCGCAGATTGCGGATGTCGAGCAGCAGGCCTGACTTCGGTTGCCCGAGCTTCGCTTTGGTGTCGGCCATCACCCGCGTCCTCCCTTGAGGCTTGTCGTCCGGTTGAGCACCCAGTCGGCAACCAGGTTGACGGAAATCGCCAGCAGCGCGATCGCCCCCGCTGGGATGAGTGCGGCCGCGATGCCGAACACGATGCCGTCTTTGTTTTCCTTGACCATGCCGCCCCAGTCGGCGTCCGGTGGCTGCACGCCAAGGCCGAGGAACGACAGCGTCGACAGGAACAGCACCGCGTAGATGAAGCGCAGACCGAGTTCGGAAACCAGCGGCGACAATGCGTTGGGGAGGATCTCGCGGAAGATGATCCAGCCGCTGCCTTCACCGCGCAGTTTCGCCGCTTCGACATAGTCCATGACGTTGATGTCGACGGCGACCGCGCGCGACAGGCGATAGACGCGGGTCGAATCCAGAATGCCCATCACCAGGATCAGCGTCACCAGATTGGTCGGCAGCACCGACAGCACGACGAGACCCATGATCAGTGTCGGGATCGACATCAAGAGATCGACGAGGCGCGACAGCAGCGTGTCGAACCAGCCGCCGAAGACGGCCGCCGAGAAGCCGAGAATGGCGCCGAGCGAGAACGACAGCGCGGTGGCCAGCACCGCGATGAACAAAGTGATGCGGGCGCCGTAGATCATGCGCGAAAGCAGGTCTCGGCCGAGATTGTCGGTGCCCAGCAAATGGGCAGCCGACATCGGTTCCCAGACGTCGCCGACGATTTCGCCATTGCCGTGCGGCGCGATCCAGGGGGCGAAGACCGCCGCAAGCACGAACAATGCCGTCAGCACGATGCCGATCAGCGCGGGGATGGGGATGCGTTTGATATCGAGCATATCCGCCCCCTATTTCGGATGTCTGAGACGCGGATTGGCGACGATCGCCGCTATGTCCGCAATGATGTTCAGGCTGATATAGACGGCGGCGAAGATCAGGCCGACCGCCTGCACCACCGGCACGTCTCGCTTGGTGACGTGGTCGACCAGATACTGTCCCATGCCCGGATAGACGAAGATCACCTCGACCACGACGACGCCGACGATCAAGTAGGCGAGGTTGAGCATGACGACATTGATGATCGGCGCGATGGCATTGGGGAAGGCGTGCTTGCGGATGACGTTGAAGGCCGACAGGCCCTTCAGTTCCGCCGTCTCGACATAGGCCGACTGCATGACATTGAGGATCGCCGCGCGTGTCATGCGCATCATGTGGGCGAGCACGACCAGCGTCAGCGCCGTCGCCGGCAAGGCGATCGCCTGCATCCGTTCGCCAAAAGGCATGCCGTCATAGACGGTCGAAATGCCGGGGAATATCTGCCATTTCACGGCGAAGAAATAGACCAGCACATAGCCGATGAAGAATTCGGGAAACGAGGTCGAGGCCAGCGCCAGCCCGGAGATCAGCTTGTCGACCCAGCCATTGCGGTAGCGCACCGCGATCAGGCCGAGGATGATCGCCAGCGGCACGGCGACGATCGCCGCCCAGAAGGCGAGGAACAGCGTGTTCCACAGCCGTCCCTTGATCGACGTGGCGATGTCCTGCCCGCTCGACATGGCCGTGCCGAGATCGCCGGTCAGCACGCCGCCCAGCCAATGAAAATACCTGAGATAGGCTGGCTGGTTGAGTCCGAGCTGCTCGCGCAGATTGGCAAGCGACTCCGGCGTCGCCGACTGTCCGAGAATGGCTTGCGCGACGTCGCCGGGCAGGATCTGGGTGCCGGCGAAGATCAGGACCGAAACGGCCAACAAGAGCAGAATGCCCAGCGCAACGCGCTGGGCCACCAGTTTCAAGATGGGTGAGGACATATCCGCAAGGCCAAGCTCAGGCTTCGAGCCAGCACTTCGCCAGCGCGTAGCCGTTCATCAGCTCCTGATGCGGATCGTCGACCCAGCCGCCGACCTTGGCGCCGGTAGCGTCGATGAACTGGTTGAACATCGGCAGGATCAGGCCGCCCTCGTCTCGTACCAGGACAGCCATGTCATGATACATCTGCTTGCGCTTGGTCTCGTCGAGCTCGGCGCGCGCCGCCAGCACCATCTTGTCGAAGTCAGGACGCTTGAAACGCGTGTCGTTCCAGTCGGCGGTCGACAGATAAGCGGTGGAGTACATCTGGTCCTGGGTCGAGCGGCCGCCCCAGTAGGACGCGCAGAAGGGCTGCTTGTTCCAGACCTCGTTCCAATAGCCGTCGCCGGGCTCACGCTTCAGCTCGATCTGAATGCCGGCCTTGGCCGCGCTCTGCTGGAACAACTGCGATGCATCGACGGCGCCCGGGAAAGCGACGTCCGAGGTCCGCAGCAGGACGGCGCCGTCGTGGCCGGACTTCTTGAAGTGGAACTTGGCCTTGTCGGGATCGTACTTGCGCTGCTCGATCTCGGTAAACAGCGGATAGGACGCATTGATCGGGAAGTCGTTGCCGAGCGAACCGTAGCCGCGCAGGATCTTGTCCAGCATTTCCTCGCGGTCGATGGCCAGCTTCAGTGCCATGCGCAAATCGGCGTTGTCGAACGGCGCCGTGTTGCAATGCATGATGAACACGTAGTGGCCAGGACCCGCGTGGTTGCGGATGGTGACGCCCGGCAGGCGCTTGATCAGGTCGACGATCTTCGGCTCGACGCGGTTGATCACGTTGACCTGGCCGCCCTGCAGGGCGGCCGTGCGCGCTGTCGCATCGTTGATGACGATGATCTCGATCTGGTCGGCATGGCCCATCTTGTCGCCCTGCCAGTAATTGGCGAAACGCTCGCCGCCATGGCGCACACCGGGCTCATTGGTCGTGACCTTGTAAGGACCGGCCGAGATGCCTGCGTCAGCCTTGTCCTTGCCGCCATTTGGTTGGACGATCAGGTGATAGTCGCTGAGCAAATAGGGCAGATCGGCATTGGCCTCCTTCAGCGTCAGCACGACTTCCTTGCCGCTGGCCTTGATGGTCTCGATACCTTTCATGTAGCCGAGCGCGCCGGATTTCGACTTCTCGTCGGAATGGCGCTCAAGTGTGGCGGCCACGTCCTCGGCGGTCACTGTCTTGCCGTTGTGGAATTCGACGCCGTCGCGGATCTTCAGCGTCCACACCTTGGCGTCGTCCGACGAGCCGATCTCCTCGGCGATGCGGTTCTCGAGCTTGCCTTCCGGCGAAAGCTCGACAATCAATTCGCCCCACATCTTGCCGAAGGCGAACGGCACCTGAGTCATGAACAGTGCCGGATCAAGGCTGTTGGTGGATTCGCCGCCGACAAGTCCGGCCTTCAGTGTGCCGCCCTTGACCGGGCCTGCCGCGCGTGCAGCGCTTGAAAGCAGCGAGGTGGCGAAGGGCGCGGAGATACCGAGCGCCGCCGCCCGGCCGAGAAAATCACGACGGCTCAGTTTGCCCGACGCGACACGCCGGCTAAGAAATTCCAGTTCGTTCGACATTTTGAGTTCCTCACTCTGTTGGTTCGACTCTGCGGTCGTTTTTCTTGTTTCTTGTGAGGAGAATAATGACCGCAAGGGAAAGCGGTAAGCAAGACCGAATGCGACATGCCGTGGCGTAAATCGTACGTCGCAATTGGACCAATGAAATCGGCATTCAAAGAAACGCGCGCGGCACCTTCTCCTCGAAATTGCGCTCGAAGACGAGGGTTTCGTCCTCATAGGCCTCGATTCTGGCGCTGACGCTGAAGTTTTGCCCGTCCGATCGCATTTCGGCTGTCGTTTCGGTGCGTACTGACCATCCGTTTCGCGACAGGGTCTGCGTCCAGTGCGTCTTCCCCGAGGCCGACAGCGGATCGTCGGGATGGATCGTCCAGGTCTCGCGGGCGATGCTGCCATTGGCGAGGCCATGGGCGAGATCGCGCACCTCGCCGAAATCGTCAACAATGGAAAGCGTCACCATTCCGGTCTTCTCATCACGATCGACATGACGCTCTGAATTGGCGGCGCGGATCGTCTCTGTTGCCCAGGGGGTGGCACCTTCCGGCTCGGCGAACGTTACTTCGTCGCCTGTCGCCAGCGGCCGCAGCGGCAAATTGAGCGTCGCCGTCGACAAGGTGAGCTGGACCGGCTCCGGCGACGGCCAGATGGCAGGCCAATAGGCGTTCGAAACGGCAACACGCAGCCGGTGGCCGGCCGGCACACGATAGGCGCATTGATCGAGCACGACGCGCACCGAGACGGTTTCGCCCGGCACCAGCGCCTCGGGGAATTCGTGCGAATTGCGGTGCGTCAGATTGAGCACGCCATAGGAGATCAACTCCGAGGCGCCGTCGGGATGCACATCGCAAAGCCGGACCGCGATGTTGGCCTGCGGACGATCAGAGGACAGCCGCAGCTCGACCTCCGGCGCTCCGACGATGTCGATCGGCTCGCTGAGTTCCGGCTGGTCGAAACACACCGACAGCGCATCGTCGGGGCGCTGGTCGCCGGGCAGTTCGGGAC
>NZ_RZPF01000167.1:0-10025 GCF_004022735.1 Mesorhizobium sp. M7A.F.Ca.AU.001.01.1.1 | reverse complement strand
CTCTCCGTCACCGGCGTCGGGGTAAATACTAACACTTGAGAAAGCAGGGAGTTCACGGTCGTCGTCGAACATCTGACGGTGCAAAACGATGGCGGCCACCGCGTGCCCGGCTTCGTGATGCGCCACAGACGGGAGAAGATATTGGGAGGCTACATTCATGCGGTGCGGCTCTCAGATCTAGTTTCCATCCAAGCCCTGATATCGGATTCAAGCCATGCGACTCGGCCGGGGGAGATGCGACGCCGCTTAGGGAACAGGCCTGCCTTCAGAGTCGCGCGGTCGCGCTCGAACTGCGTTCCACTGAAGTGCTTCAGGGTCTTTGCCGACTGGCCGGCGGCCCAGGCAAGTGCCCGCTCGCCTTCCACATCTTCAAGCCAAAGATAGAGATCGTCGTCGGGAGCATCCAGCGTTGGACGGACATCAAATGCGTTCATGTCCGGACAGCCTTCAGAAAGAAGGGATAGAGGCTTCCGTTTGATCGGGAACGCTTAGTGTTGGTAGCGGCGCCCACATGTTCGAAAAGCGTGATCATTGATGAGTTCTTCCAGTCGGTGCGGCATCGCAGTGCTTTTGCGCATAGGACCGCAATTGTCGTGCCAACTGGGAAAATCGTTTCGGAACAACGTGATCGCTCTGGCAGCGTTGTGTCAGATGTCCGACATCGTCGAGAATCCGACAACGAGTGCTCCTCCTAATCACCGGATCAACCTCCGGCGCCAGTCGGTGACACCGCATTCCTCTGTCTTTCCAGGAGACGGCGTGGACATCAATGCCGTTCCTCACCGAACCCGCCTCCTAGCCCTTCGCCCATACGTCACGGCCGCCCCCCGGTTTGGCTTCAACCTGAAGGATTACGGCGTCCTCTTCGCAGAGAAGATCGGGTTGTTCGTGGCGCGCGCAGCGGAGCCCAAGGAGCTTTTCTGGGTTGCGGATACTGGCATGTCGATATTACGACCGTGTGTCCTTCGACAAGCTTGGTGGCTTCTTCAACCAGAATCTCGCCGCGGAGATCGAATCGTTATCTGCGCCGCAAAGTGCGGCCGGTGAGCGGCGTGGCCCTGCGTTCCAGTTGGCCACGGTCCTCGCTGGGACGAGCAAGTAAATGGCTTGCGCAGCAACGGTGCGATCACACCTGGAGCACGGCGTCATCAGGAAAGCGCCATCCTTGTGCGCCCACGACACCCTGGTCGCCATCGGCCGCATCGCGGGGGGGCACTGTGGGCGATAACCATTCATTGATCTGGGCGATTGAGGGTTCTGCCGGGGCGCTATTGCTGCTCGGTAGGGCTGCGGGCTGGCGAGTCTACCAAGGCGAGCAACGACAGGCGAGACGGCAGACATTACGTGACGGAACTTGATATTGCAGTGCAGCAAGCGTAGAGCACCGCGCGCTTATCGGAGTGTCGTCCATGGCCCTTACCAATGCTGGTAACGAGGCAGAACCTGTCGAACAATCGAGCCATTCTGAGGTCGAGCAGCACAGCACCAAGGCGCTGATGTTGGGCGCACTAGGTGTCGTTTATGGCGATATAGGCACCAGCCCGATCTATGCATTTCGCGAGGCGTTGCATGCATCAGCGGGTGGCAACGTCGCCAGCCGTGGCGACATCCTCGGCGTACTCTCGCTGATCATCTGGTCCCTGACGATCACCGTGACGATCAAATACATCATGTTCGTGCTCCGCGCCGACAATCGAGGCGAGGGCGGAGTGCTGTCGCTTATGGCGCTGGCGCGCAACAGTTTCCCGACCTGCTCTGCGGTGATCCTCGGCATCGGCATCGGCATCGGCATCGTCGGCGCGGCGCTTTTTTTTGGCGACGCCGTCATTACGCCGGCAATCTCGGTACTGTCGGCGGTCGAAGGTATGAATGTCGTCACGCCGACGTTCCAGCCCTATGTGGTGCCGCTGACACTGGCCATCCTGGCGATCGTGTTTGCGGTACAGCGGTTTGGCACCGGCGGCGTAGGATTGGTGTTCGGACCCGTTACCGCGCTGTGGTTCCTGGCCATCGGCCTTTCCGGGCTCAACCACATCATGGACGACCCGGAAATCCTGCTGGCAATCAGCCCGCATTACATCGTGTCGTTCCTGGTCAACTCGCCTGACGTCGCCTTCGTTACGGTTGGTGCAGTCTTCCTCGCCGTCACCGGAGCCGAGGCGCTCTACGCCGACCTCGGCCATTTCGGCCGCAAGCCGATCGTGCTCGCCTGGCTGGCGATCGTGTTCCCTTGTCTGTTGCTCAATTATGTCGGGCAAGGCGCCTTCGTGCTGGCAAATGGCGGCGTTGTCGGTCATCCGTTCTTCGAGATGAACCAGGGCTGGACGCTTATTCCGATGGTCGTGCTTGCCACGGCGGCGACCGTGATCGCCTGCCAGGCGGTGATCTCCGGCGCCTTTTCGCTGACCAGGCAAGCGGTACAGCTCAACATGCTGCCGCGTTTCGTCATCCAGCACACGTCGGAAAAACAGTCGGGCCAGATCTATCTGCCGCGCATCAACCTGATGCTGGCGCTGGTGGTGATGCTGCTGGTGGTCGGCTTCGGCGAATCCAGCCGGCTGGCCTCGGCCTACGGTATTTCGGTGACCGGCAATATGCTGGTGACGAACATACTGCTTTTTGTTGTGATGACGCGCATCTGGAAATGGCCGCTCGGCGTCGCGATAGCCTTAATGGCGGTGTTCGTCTTCATCGATACCGGCTTCTTTGCAGCTAACATCGTCAAGGTATTCGAAGGCGGCTGGGCCTCGCTTGCCATTGCCGCAGTGATCGTGATGACCATGTGGACTTGGATAAGAGGCAGCAGGTATCTATTTGACAAGACGCGCAGGAACCAGATTCCGCTCGATTTCCTTGCGGCCAATCTGTTGAAGAAGAAACCGCAGCTGGTGTCCGGTACGGCCGTGTTCCTGACCAGCGATCCCGCCAGTGCGCCGACCGCGTTGATGCACAGCCTGAAGCACTACAAGGCGCTGCACGAACAGAACGTCATCCTCTCTGTGGTGACGGCGCAGCAGCCCGTGGTGCCCGACAGCGAGCGGATCAAGATGGAAACGATCAATGAGCTGTTCATGCGGGTGACACTGACCTTCGGCTACATGGAACAGCCTAACATCCCGCGTGCGCTGGCGATCTGCCGCAAGCAGGGTTGGAAGTTCGACATCATGACGACGTCCTTCTTCCTGTCGCGTCGCTCGCTCAAGGCGTCACCCAACTCCGGCATGCCGGTGTGGCAGGACAAGCTGTTCATCGGCTTGGCGCGCACGGCCGCCGACGCGACGGAGTATTTCCAGATCCCGACCGGACGTGTGGTCGAGATCGGAACGCAAGTGGCCGTTTAGGTATGCCCGGTTAAGCAGAATCAATTGGCATTTCGCGAGCCGGTGAATGCCTGACCGGGCGGAGGCCACGATGCTTGCGCCAAACTGGGGTCCGGTTCCAGGCCTGAAGCTTCCGGCCCCGAAAGCCGTCCTTTACGCCTGCGATCATTTCCGTTCCGCATTGTCTTGCCGACCCACCAGTCGAGATGCGCTGAAACGACCTCGCCGGGCAGCAACTTATCATTTGAACCTAATCGATGTGCCGCAAGTCCGACCTTCATTCTTCAGTTCACAGGCTAGCGTTGCCAAAATCGGCGTGCCGCCTAACCGGCGCCGCACCGTGACCTGTCAGGATGCTATGCAGGCGCGAGGCAGAAGCTGGCTCGAGGCCGCCGGCCTGGTGCTGGTCCGGCAGCGGCCGGGCTCGGCCAAAGGCTTCATGTTCCTCTGGAGGATGAGACGGGTGCGGCAAACGTCGTCGTCTGGGTCAAGATCTCTCGAGAAATTCCGGCGCGTGCTTCTTGCTTCGGCCATGCTCGGCGTCCGCGGACGCATCCGACGGAAGAGGAGGTGGTGCACCTCGTCGCCCACGAGCTGACCGATCTGTCGGCCGGGCTGGCCAGCGTGGGAAACCGCAAGACGCCGTTTCCGTTGCCGCACGGCCGAGGGACGAGGCTCATCACGGCGGATCGGGCATCGATCCGCGCGGCATGCCGAAGGGGCGCGACATCGTCGATGCAGTATGACCATATCGACCCTATCAAGTTCAAGACGCGTAACTTCCGGTAGCGCTTCCGGAGGCCACTTCAGCAGCATGTTGTGCACACTTTTGTCGGACCCTGTTAACTGCCGATTGGCAGCAGGTCACCCCGTGCCGGATCCCAAATGTCGTCGCTCTCAAGCGCAACGACTGCCCGCACCCTTTTTAAGTCAGCGAGCACCTCCACCGCCGGACGCCGCCCCGTTTCCTGAGCCGCGGCGTAACGGGTGTATTTGTGACTGTCCGGCTCAAACCACTTCAACGATTCCAAAGTAGCCATGGCATCGCCCTTGCGGCTGCGCGTGATGCGAATGATCGTGATCCCATCCTAAGCGCTCGCGTCGAATGGAGACACGCTGCCAACGCTTCATCTGCTCTACCCCATCTTTGTTCCAAGGCGGTCGGATCATCTCAATGAGCCCTGCCTCGGGGTGGCCAAAGCATGCATATTTATCGTTCGGCCCCGCATCGAATTATCATCTGCGATGTGGGACTCGATCTTGGGTTGGCGACGGCTTCGCTCCGGGAGTAGACGTCGGACCACTGATAAGTGCCGGACCTTCTCCACAATTTCTCGGCGGACTCATCGTGAACGCTCGATTGGACGTAAATGCGGTTCGCGGAAACGCAGGTCTGGCCGGCATTGCGGAACTTCGCCTGGACCGCACCGTCAACAGCACCGTCAATGTCGGCATCATCGAAGATGATGAAAGGTGCATTGCCGCCGGTTTCAAGGCTGACCTTCTTGATCTGGTCAGAGCACTGACGCATCAGCAGCCGTCCGACCTCGTTCGAACCGGTAAAGCTGATCTTTGGAATTGGTGCAGAGTTCACGGCCCACGCGATCACCTTCGGACGCATAGATCAGGTTGACCACGCCATCGGGAAAGCCGGCCTGATGGCGAGAGCAAACATTGCACCTAGCCACGCCACGATAAGATCGAGCGCGGCTTCGTTGCGTGCGGGTCTGTGGTCAGTGGAGGGCGGAGGAAAAGCGCTCGGCGTGCTCGCCCTCGCGATACCACTGGTTCGCGCCGGCAAGCGCCAGTTTCTGAGGCAAATCGCCGAACAGCTGGTAGAGCCTTACTCTCAGGGCTTGGCATCTATGTCGCCTACGACCGCCACATGCAGCCCGTCGCGTGCGAAAGCGGCTTTGTGGAAGGCGCTTAGATCGGAGGGCGTTACGCTAGTCAGCCTCCCTTGGGCGGTCTCGAATACGGATGCGTGCGTAGATTCCGCGCCGCCAGGCCAGCTCGGCGATCGCATGAGGTTCGCGCTCATTGGCAATGATTTCGGAGAGAAGCTGGGCGCGTATGCGGTCGAAAAGTGCTGGTGTAGCCGGATGCGGGTCCCGCCGCCGAGAATGTCGGCCAGCAGTCGAGCGCCGCGGCCCCGCACCAGGGACCGCCCATGAATGACTCATGCGAGGCGTCTCAAGGCTGTCCGCGATCCAGCGCCAGATCTCCGCCTCGCCCGAGACGCGCAGAGCTGGCCGGTTGTGCAGGAGCCGTCGGCAATATCCGCCTTCCTCGTTCGGATGGGTAACGCTTGCGATACGGAGTCTTGACTTTGGCAGTCGCTCTGTGACATTACCTATATAAAGTTCGAAAGAAGGCGATATGGATCATGCATAGGTCACAGAGACCCGAATGAAGGCAACGTATAAACGCACCTATTCGCGCTACGCGATGGAAGCGCTTGGCCTTTTCGGTAAGACCATCCGGCTTGGCCGGATGCAGCACCGGTTAACCGCACAGGAGTTAGCCGAGAGAATCGGTGTTTCACGCAGCACCCTGCAGCGCATCGAGAAGGGCGATCCCAAAGTCGAAATCGGACTGATGTTCGAAGCTGCTGCCATTGTCGGTGTGAAGCTGTTCGATGCCGACGGCAATGGCATCACAGCCCTCACAGGCCGCATGGACGATCGCATCGCGCTGCTGCCGAAGCACGTCTACAAGGCCGGCAAGCAGATCGTCGATGAGTTCTAAGGTCCCCAAGTACGACGAAGCCTATGTCTGGGTCTGGCTGCCGGGCGAGACCGCGCCGGTTGTCGCCGGGCGGCTATATGCCCATGACGGACTCGTCAGCTTCAACTATGGCAGGAGCTTTCGTGAACTGGGAAGCGCGATCCCGCTTTATCTCCCGGAACTGCCCCTGAAGGCAGGCGAATTGCCTTTGCTTCCTGGCCTAACCATGCCGGGATGCATCCGCGATGCTGCCCCTGATGCCTGGGGACGACGGGTTATCCTAAACCGCAAATTCGGTGTGAAGGGCGATGAAATCGCGCGGCTCGATATTTCAGAACTGACGTTCTTGCTGGAATCAGGCTCGGACCGCATCGGCGCGCTCGATTTTCAGTTTTCGCCAATGCATTACGAGCCGCGCGCACTGGCCAATGCCACTCTCGAAGAGCTTGTCCAATCGGCGGAGCGGGTAGAGAAAGGTATTCCGCTCACCCCCGAATTAGATCAGGCGCTGCATCACGGCAGCTCGATCGGCGGCGCAAGGCCAAAGGCGCTGATCGAGGGTGACGCCGTCAAGCATGTCGCGAAATTTTCCTCGTCTGCCGACCTTTACAGCGTCGTCAAAGGAGAATTCATAGCCATGCGGCTTGCCGCCTTGTGCGGCATCAGAGCGGCATCCGTCTCGCTCGTTCGCGCCGCAGGCAACGACGTGTTGCTCGTCGAGCGATTCGACCGGATCAAGGTCACGGGCGGCTGGCAACGCAAATCCATGGTCTCAGCGCTGACGATGCTCGCGCTCGATGAGATGATGGCGCGTTACGCCAGCTACCAGGATTTGGCGGAGATCATTCGCCACCGATTCACCGCGCCGTCGGAAACTCTGCGCGAGTTGTTCAGCCGCATTGTCTTCAACATACTTTGCGGCAACACCGACGATCATGCCCGCAACCATGCGGCATTCTGGGACGGCGCTAAGCTCACCCTCACGCCTGCGTACGATATTTGTCCGCAGGCCCGCAGTGGCCAGGAGGCCAGCCAGGCCATGCTCATCAGCGGCAATAACCGCATGAGCCGGATAGCGTCCTGCCTTGAAGCGGCGCATCACTTCCTGCTCAGCGCGCCGGAAGCTCTTGCGATTGTTGAAGGCCAGCTCCGATGCATTGCGGAGAATTGGCCGCGTGTCAGCGAGGAAGCTACGCTATCCGGCACAGATCGCAATCTGTTCTGGGGCCGACAGTTCCTCAATCCCTACGCTTTTACGGCGCTGGAAGGAAGCGCCGACGTTCTCCGCGCTCTGGCTGACGAACTACGCAACAGTGTTCACGCCTGATCCGGCGCTGGATTTCGGACAAGCTCGGCAAGCGCAAGACGCCCACAATATCGACAACCCTTGCCGTGCCAGGACGAAGATTGAACAAACGGCTCTTCAACAGTGACAACGTGCACTGCGGAGAGATGTGGAGCTGACACCGCAAAAGCCCAAGACGCGCGACTTCCCGCGATACAACTCCACATAACTGAGCGTCTACAAGCGGTGCAGCCAGCCAAACATCCAGCCATCAAAGCGATGATCGTCTGATCTTTTGCCGATGACATCACGTCGGGGAAGCCTTGTTCGAGCGCTTGCCGCTTCATATCGATACCGGCCTGGGCGTAGCGCATCGTTAGTTCAGCCCGAGTGGCCTGGCCATCGACTGATGGTGGCGATGTCAACACCCGCCTTGACGAGGTGGATGGCCGTCGTGTCCCGCAAAGGGCGATGATGGATGCTTTTTTCCGCCATGGTGGTTCCTTCGCCCGCAGCCATGTGTGCGCAGCAAGTATGGAACACCGAACCGGGTGAGCAGTGTGGGGCGGTCGTTGCTTTGCTCGGCGGGACAGGGCGATACCAGACGAAGGTCACAATCGAAGATTCAGGATCCCTGAACTCGTGCATCCGTATTGAACATCAGCGAAAACAGAGCGTAATCCCGCTGTCCAGAAGGCGTGCGGCGGACGATACGCGCCAGGACGCTCTTGATTTCCGGGCTCATCGAGATATTCGACAGGTGCCACCCACGCGCCCTCTTGAAGGGAAGTGTCACCACCAGTTGCAGCGTATCCTAATATTCGGGGTGCTCCGAAATCAGGAACCGCGCAAAGGCATGCATCGCCGCCAGCCTTGCATTGCGGGTCGCAACTGCCACGCTCGACCTCAAGTGATGTGAGAAAGCTGCCCATCCTGTCGGTATTGATGTCGGAGACCGCTTCTTCTTTCAAGAATATCTTCCCGCTCTCCCGCGGCATGAGCCCGTGGCATGCTTCGGCCCAATGCTGTGGATTGATGTTTCTTCATGCCACAACCTCGCTGACGAGACCGCCGAAAGCCCCTTCAAAGCGGTCGGTGGCGATCTCTCGCAGCTTTGGAAGGTAGTGCATTGATTTTTCGTGGAATGGGGACCCTGTTTAAAGGGTGATTTTCGTCCAAACGGGACCCCTTAACGATGGGGTCATCAAGATGCCTCCGGCTTGATCGGAGGCATTTGTGTTTTGGATGTTGGTTTTAGAGACGATTGCAAAGATACGTCGGCTGTCGCTGGTCCAGGGGAAGTCGATCAAAGCGATCTGCCGTGAGCTGAAGATCTCGCGCAAGGTGGTGCGCAAGGTCCTGCGTTCTGAGGAGACGCAGTTCCGCTACGAGCGCAAGCACCAGCCCTATCCCCGCATGGGAGCTCGGCGTGAGACGCGGGACCGGCTGCTGTCGGCGAATGCGGCCAAGCCGCAGCGGGAGCGGCTGCCGGTCGCTTCGACGGCTTCCATTGCATTCCCCCGTCGGTGTCGAAGACCTGCACGGTGCGCTTCGACAACAACAAATACTCGGTGCTGTCGAGTGCCGTCGGTCGGCCCATCGAGATCCATGCTTATGTCGATCGGATCGCATCCGCCAGAGGATGGCGTGGTCGTGGGAGAACACGTTCGCTCCTTTGGCCGCAACGAGGTCGCCTACGATCCCTGGCACACGGCGCGCGCCGTTCCTTGGCTGGGTCGTGCGGTCGGCAATGGAGAAGGTGCGGCGCAGCTCAAGGCGGTTGATGACGTCGACCGGCAGATGGTGTTGATCCTCACCTGGGTGCTGACCGACGGATTGAGCGCGGTCGAGGCCGCCTGTCAGGAAGCCATCGAGCACGGTGCATCGTCGGCGCCGGTGATCCTCAACATCCTGGCCCGCAGCCGCGATCCGGCGCCGGGCACGATCCTTTCCATTCCCCAAGCGCTGAAGCTAGCTCACGAGCGGTCGCCGACTGCACCCGCTATGACAGTCTCAGGAGGACAAACAGCCATGGAACGCACCGAGGTACTGGAACTGATGGGAGCGCTGAAGCTCTACGGAATGCGCAGAGCCTATGACGAGATCATGGGCGCGTCGCCATCAAGCGACGGCACGAGCCGCCCAGGATTGTCGGTGATCTCTTGCAGGCCGAGATATCGGAGAAGCAGGCCCGCTCCATCAAATACCAGTTCGCTGTCGCCAAGTTGCCGCTGGCCAAGGACATCGACGACTTCGACTTCGCCGACACGCCGGTCACCCCCTGATGCGCGATCTCGCCCGGCCGCGCCTTCGTCGCCGATCAGCGCAACATCGTCCTGGTCGGCCGCCTTCACGGGTCACCCAACTCGCGCGGAAGGTCGACCGCATTGCGACGGGCGCGTGTCGACTTCCCAACAATGTCAGACAGGAGACGCAACGCTATCGGAGCGATCGCATTGCCCGAAACGATTTTCCCAGTTGGCACGACAATTGCGGTCCTATGCGCAAAAGCAAACTAGACCTGAGAGCCGCACCGCATGAATGTAGCCTCCCAATATCTGCCGCTTGTGGCGCATCACGAAGCCGGGCACGCGGTGGCCGCCATCGTTTTGCACCGTCAGACGTTCGACGACGACCGTGAACTCCCTGCTTTCTCAAGTGTTAGTATTTACCCCGACGTCGGTGACGGAGAG
>NZ_RZPF01000166.1:0-10038 GCF_004022735.1 Mesorhizobium sp. M7A.F.Ca.AU.001.01.1.1 | reverse complement strand
GCTGGAAACGTCGCCGACGAAGCCGTCGGCCCGGCCCGGTGCACCAAGCTGGTTCAACTCTTCGGCGACCTTGATACAATCCTCGCCCTTGCGCGACGCGATCATCACGCTGGCGCCGGCCCTGACCAGCGCGGTCGCCGCCATGCGGCCGATGCCGGTCGCCGCACCCGTCACCAGCGCGGTCTTGCCGGCCACCGAAAACAGTTCGTCCAGATAGCTCATCACAATTCTCCGCGCTCGGCATGCGGGCAAACAGTTCGTTGACAAGGCTATCCGAAGTACGGTCATCCTTGCCACTGACAAAATGCCTGGCGTGTATGAAGGGTTAGCGACCGATGACGGAGATGAATCTCGGCATGACCGAGCGGCTGAAGCCAATCCACGCGCGCGTCGCGGCCATGGTGCGCGACGAGATCATGCCGCTCGACCATGAATTCCTCAGCGAAGTGGGCAAGGCAGGCAGCCGCTGGGTCTACAGTGCGCGTCAGAGCGAGATCCTCGAAGGGCTGAAGAAGACCGCAAGAGAGCGCGGCCTGTGGAATTTCTGGCTGACCGGCTCGGAACGCGGCTATGGCCTTTCCACTGTCGAATACGCCTATCTGGCCGAAGAGATGGGCAAGGCGCATCTCGGCGCCGAGACCTTCAACTGCTCGGCGCCCGACACCGGCAACATGGAGGTGCTGGAGCGATACGGCTCGGCCGACCACAAGAAAGCATGGCTGGAACCGCTGCTCGACGGCAATATCCGCTCGGCCTATCTGATGACCGAGCCGGATGTCGCTTCATCCGATGCCACCAACATTGCCATGCGTTGTGAACGCCACGGCGGCGACTATGTGCTCAATGGCGAGAAATGGTGGGCTTCGGGCGCCGGCGATCCGCGCTGCGCCATCTACATCGTCATGGTCAGGACCGGGGGCGATGACGAGCCGCAGCACCGCCGCCATTCGATGATCCTGGTGCCATCAGACACCAAAGGCGTGACCAAGGTGCGGGCCATGCAGGTCTATGGCGATGACGACGCGCCGCATGGCCACATGCATCTTCGCTTCGACAATGTGCGCGTACCGGCGTCGAACCTGATCCTCGGCGAGGGCAGGGGGTTCGAGATCGCGCAAGGGCGGCTCGGTCCCGGCCGCATCCACCACTGCATGCGCGCCATCGGACAGGCCGAGATGGCGCTCGAGATGCTGTGCCAGCGTTCCGTGCGCCGCGAGGCCTTCGGCCAGAAGCTGGCAAAGCTCGGCGCCAATTTCGACATCATCGCCGAATGCCGCATGGAGATCGAGATGGCGCGGCTGCTCTGCCTCAAGGCGGCGTGGATGATCGACCAGGGCGATGCGCGGGCCGCTGCTCCCTGGATCAGCCAGATCAAGGTGGTCGCACCGCGCGTCGCGCTCAAGGTCACCGACGAGGCGGTGCAGATGTTCGGCGCGCAAGGCATCAGCCAGGACACACCGCTGGCGCGGTCGTGGACGCATCTGCGGACCTTGCGCCTTGCCGACGGGCCGGACGCCGTGCATCGCCGTCAGGTGGCGCGGACGGAGTTGAGGAAATACACGCAGGAGAAGGTTTGAGCGCCGGCATCGTCATGCGGGCGCGACTCGAGGCTCGAGCGAGGAGTGTTCCGATGACCGTCCCATCCGAAATGAAGGCGCTGCTGCTTGTCGGCGATGGCTACACCAGGACGCGGAGCGGCAGTGTGCTGGAGGCGATGGAGCCCTATCTCGAGCCGGGCAGCATCGCGGTGCCGACACCGGGCCCCAGCCAGGTGCTGATCAAGGTCAGCCTCGCCTCGATCAATCCGTCCGATGTCGCCTTCGTCAAGGGCCAGTACGGCCAGCCGCGTGCCAAGGGCCAGCCGGCCGGTTTCGAGGGTGTCGGCATTGTCGTCGCCAGCGGGGACGAGCCCTATCCCAAAAGCCTGATCGGCAAGCGCGTGGCCTTTGCCACCGGCGTCACCAACTGGGGCTCGTGGGCCGACTATGCCGTCGCCGAGGCGGCTGCCTGCATCCCGCTGCTCGACACCGTTCGCGACGAGGACGGTGCGGCGATGATCGTCAACCCGCTCACGGCGCTCGCCATGTTCGACATCGTCAAGGAGGAAGGCGAGAAGGCCTTCGTCATGACCGCCGGCGCCAGCCAGCTCTGCAAGCTGATCATCGGCCTGGCCAGCGAAGAGGGTTTCCGGCCGATCGTCACCGTGCGCCGCGACGACCAGATCGCGGCTCTGAATGCGCTTGGCGCGGCGCACGTGCTCAATGAAAGGGCGCCGGATTTCAAGGCGGCGCTGCGCGAGGTGATGAAGGCCGAACAGCCGCGCATCTTCCTTGACGCGGTAACCGGGCCGCTTGCCTCCGCCATCTTCGACGTCATGCCGAAGCGGTCGCGCTGGATCATTTATGGGCGGCTCGATCCCGAAGCCACCGTTATCCGCGAGCCCGGCCAACTGATCTTCCAGCACAAGCATATCGAAGGGTTTTGGCTGAGTGAGTGGATGCGCCAGTTCCGCGACCGTCGCGGCCCGGCGATCCTGGAAGCGCAGAAGCGTTTTTCCGATGGGCGCTGGTCGACCGACGTGACGGCGGTGGTGCCGCTTGCCGAAGCAATGGCGCGGCTGCCAGCCGAACTGGCCAAACCCAACGGCAAGGTGTTCATCCGGCCTTGAACGAAAATGGCTGGCGAGCGAAGTCCAGTTACTGCAAAAAAGGGGCTGCTTGTGAGAACAGGCTGCCGAAAAGTTCCCGCCGTTTTGGCGCAAGGCGATGACGAACGATCCCGGTACGAATTACTTTCTCAAGAAATATTCGGCCCCGCTGGATGATCCTGCCGGGACTGCGGTCAGGAACATCATGCTGGCGCGGGTCGTCGGCGCCGAATGTCAGGCCTCCAGACTCAACAAGGCCAAGATCAAAGCCTATCGCGACAGGATGATCGGGCCGCTCATGCCTGAGCAACTCAAAACAGCTGCATTTGAAGGTGGCAGTGCGTTGCGCAGTTTCAACTACCAGGATCTCGCTCACCTCTGTGCCGGCATCGACTATCAGTTCGGGCCGAAAGGCGTGCTGATTCCGGGGGCTGTTCTTGCTGGTAAGGGCGAGCCGAAATATCCCTTTGATCCGCGCAACCCCTATTTTCGTTTGCCCGAATTCACTGACGATTAGTCAGGTCGCCAGCCTCGGACGGCAGCCATGAAGGTGGGAACGCATATTCGAGGCGAAGGAGGTGCGGCCCTGACGTTCGTCAGCCCCCTATGCCACGCCACTTCGTCCGTGATATGCCGCCGCCATCGAATGCCGGGACAGGCTGGACTGATCCAGTTCCGGGATTGTGTGGAGCGCCTTGATGACGATTTCCAAGCCGGTTTTCGACCGTTTGGGGTTTGGCCTGTGGATCGGAGCGTTCCTGGTCGTTCTTGCCCTGGTCCTGTGGTCACCGCACACGCGGACGGTATGGCAGGCCTATATCGACGGCAGCGTGGCGCTTCAGGCCGGTCTGCCGCTCTACGACACCCAGTCCGAGATGGGGTATCTCTACGCGCCGGCCTTTGCCGCGCTCTACACTCCAATAGTCAAGCTTGGTCCGCATCTGGGCGGCTTGGTTTGGCATTCCATTGGCTTTGCGGTGCTGACCTACGCCGCGATGCGGCAGGTGCGCAAGCTCGGCGGCGGCGAACTGACATGGCTGCTTTCTTTCGGTCTTTTCCTCGCTTTGCCGATGGCGGTGGGGGCGATCCGCAACGGCCAGGCGACGATCCTTTTGACCGGCGCTTGCTGGCTTCTCACCCTGTCGGCGCTGGAAGGGCGGCGGGCGGAGACGTTCTTCTGGGCTTCGCTTGCCATCATCGCCAAGCCGACCGCGATCATAATGCTGTTGTTGGTAGGAGCCCTTCGGCTCCGGCTGATACCGGTGCTGGTGCTGGCGCTGCTGTTCGTGCTGGCACTGCCTTACGCTTTTGCTCCCGCCGGCTATCTCAACGATCAGCATCGTGTCTTCATCCAGATGCTGACCTCCATGGCCGTCGACAACACCAGCCATTTCGTGCCCACCGATTTCACGGCACCGTTCACCACGATAGGACTGCCGATACCGGAATTCGGCGCAACGATCGTGCGCATGGTCATGGCCCTGTTTACGCTTTCTGCCGTCATCTGGTTCGACCGCAGGCTCGAACAGGGAAAGGCGGCGCTGGCGATCTTCCTGACAGCCACTTTCTACATGTGCGTCTTCAACCCGCGCGTCGAGCCAAACACCTTTGCCATGATCGCGGTACCAGCCGGTCTTGCCATCGCCCTGTTGTGGCGTGAAGAACGGGGCGGCGTCCTTGCCTCGGTGCTGTCGACGACGCTGTTCGTGACCGGGTTGAGCGGCGTCGAGCGCCATGTGCACGATTTCCTCTTCCCCTGGTTCCGGCCGGTCGCCGTCACTTTTATCGCCGGTTCGCTGATCTGGTGGTTCTGGGCCAAGGCACGGGAAAAGGTGGTGAATGCGGGAGTCGCCAATGGTTGAGTTGCGGCCGAGCCTCGATATCGTCGCACCGTTCTTCAACGAGGCGGCATCGGCATCGGCCTTCGCGCGCCTGCTGGGCGAGCTCGAAGTGGCCGTGGCACAACGCTTCGGCATGACCGTACACAAGATCCTGGTCGATGACGGCAGTCGTGACGATGGCGCCGTGCGGTTTTCGCAAGCGCTGACGGGGTCGTGGGAGATCGTGCGCCTCAGCCGCAATTTCGGCAAGGAAGTCGCGGTGCTCGCCGGCCTCGACCAGTCGCGCGGCGACATGGTGCTGATCATGGACGCCGACCTCCAGCATTCCCTGGACATCAGCCTGAAGCTGATCGCCGAGCTGGTGGACCATCCGGACATCGACGTCGTCTATGCGCAGAACGACCGCCGCGAGGCGAGCTGGCGGCGCAGCCAGCTTGCACGGCTTTTCTACAGCCTGATCAACTCGAGCCAGCGTTTCGATATTCCCGAAAATGCCGGCGACTTTCGCGTCATGCGCGGCGCCGTGGCGCGCGCGCTGACCAGCCTGCGCGACAAGCGGCGCTTCAACAAGGGCCTGTTTGCCTGGGCCGGCTTTCGCCAGAAGGCGTTGCCCTATTCGCCGGAAGGCCGCGCCAGCGGCACGTCGAAATGGAGCCGGCTCAACCTGATCGCCTTCTCGCTCGAAGGTTTTACTTCCTTTTCCGTCATTCCCTTGCGTCTCATCAGCCTCAGCGGGCTGCTCGCGGCGTTGGCCGGTGCGCTCTATGGCGCCAAGGTGCTCTTCGAGGTGATCTTCTACGGCATTGCCGTTCCGGGCTACCCCAGCCTGCTGGTTGCCGTCGTCCTGCTCGGCGGCCTCAACCTGACCTTGCTTGGCCTGATCGGCGAATACGTCTGGGTCACGCTCAGCGAGAGCAAGGATCGCCCGGTCTATCTCGTGCGCGACGTCGTGCGCAGCGTGGCCCCCGCCGATCGGCCGGAGCCAGGCACTTCGAACAGATGACGCGGCGCATCCGCCTGATCGCCGACGATTACGGCCTGGCGCCCGGCGTTTCCGCCGCGATTCTCGACCTGCTCGATCGCGGCCGCCTGACCGGCACCAGCTGCATGACCGGCTTTCCGGAATGGGAAGCGGAGGCAGCGCGCATAAAACCGCTGTGCGGCCGGGCCGCGGTCGGGCTGCATCTCACCTTGACCGACCAGTTGACCATTACCGGCCGGTCGAACCTGGCGCCGGAAGGCCGGCTGCCACCGCTCCGCGCACTGGCCTTGCCTGTTCTGCGCGGCCGCATCGACGAGCGCCATGTTCATGCCGAGCTTGACGCCCAGTACAGCCGCTTCGTCGAGGCGCTTGGCCGCCGCCCCGATTTCGTCGACGGGCATCAGCATGTGCATTTCCTTCCCGTCGTGCGCACATGGCTGCGCGCGCGGTTTCCAGAAGGCGCCGACAGGCCGGCCCTACGCGGCGGCCCGGCGCTGGCCGCAGGGTCGAAGGTCGCCGCGATTGCCGCGCTCGCTGCCGGGTTCAACCGTTCGATGCAGCGCGCCGGCTTCATCGTTTTCCAGCCGCTCGCCGGCATCTATGACTGGCGGCAGCCCGAAAAGTTCACTGCGGTTCTGCAGGCCGCCGTCGAAGGGTTGCCGGAACAAGGGCTGTTCATGTGCCATCCCGGCCATGTCGACGAGACGCTGCGCGCGCGCGACACGATGCAAGGTGTGCGCGAGGTCGAATTCGCGGCCCTGGCATCGGACGCGTTCGGAGCCAGCCTGGCCCGCGCCAATGTCGCAATCATGGATGGCAGGGGATGAACGACGCCGAGCGGCCCCCGCGTTCGACCGGCAACAAGATCGTCCGCTTTGCCATTGTCGGACTGGCGAACACGGCCATCGACCTTGCCAGCTTCTTCCTGCTGCTCAAGCTCGGTGCTTCGCCGCTGCCGGCCAACGTTGCTGCCTGGTTCATCGCCGTCACCTTTTCCTTCGCGGCGAACGGCTTCTGGTCGTTCGAGCGCAATCGAGCCATCCGGCTGCGTGACGCATTCCTTCGCTTCGCCTCGCTTGGAGGGCTGATTTCGCTCGGCGTCTCCAGCCTCTCCATCGCGCTGTTTGCCGGCATCGCCGGAGTGTGGCCGGCAAAGATCGCCGGTGTCGTGGTGGCGGCGGTGCTGAATTTCCTCGCCGCGCGCTGGTCGATCGAAGGCCGGTTCTTGAGATAGGCGGAACTATTTTTCTTACGAAATTCCGGACGGAAAACCGCTACACACTTTTCCCTGGATTTCTTTACTCCGCCGGTTCCACATTGGTGTAGGCGGCTTCCTCCAACTCGCGCTTCAGTCGCGCTTCCTCATGGGTCTTCGGCGTCACGAAGCGGCCAAGCAGGAGATAGGCGACCGGCGTCAGGAACAGCGTCGAGACGGTGGCCAACCCCAGGCCGCCGACGATAACCCAGCCGAGCGCGACGCGCGCCTCGGCACCGGCGCCGCTCGCCAGCACCAGCGGCAAGCCGCCGAGCACGGTGCAGATCATCGTCATCATCACCGGCCGCACGCGGATGATCGAGGCCTGCTCGATCGCTTCGCGCACGCCAAGCCCGCGATCGCGCAGCTGGTTGGCGAATTCGACGATCAGGATGCCGTTCTTGGCCATGACGCCAACCAAAAGCACCAGGCCGATCTGGCTGTAGGCGTTGAGACTGGTGCCCGAGAGCAGAAGCGCGAAAATCGCGCAGGCCAGTCCGAGCGGCACCGTCGCCATGATGATGACGGCACTGACGAAACTTTCGAACTGGGCGGCCAGCACCAAAAGGATGATGACCAGCGCGAAGCCGAAAATGGTGATCATGGCGCTGTTGGTTTCGCCCAGCGTCGCCGCCTCGGCCAGAGGCAGGATGCGGCTGCCCGCAGGCAGCAGCGGCGTGGCGATCTCCTCGGCGCGGGTGAGCGCGTCGCCAAGCGCGAAGTCGCCACTGAGGTTGGAGGTGATGGCCACCGAGGGCTGCTGCTGTTCGCGCGACAGCGATGGCGGTACGGCACGTTCGGTCAGCGTGGCGATGGTCGACATCGGCACGAAACGTCCGTCTGCCGTCTTCAGGAAGATGTTTTCCAGATCGGTCGGATCGTTGATCGGATTGGTGGTCGAGACCAGCTTCACGCCGTAGCTGCGGTCGGCAATGTAGACGTCGACGACATCGTTGCCGTCGAGCATGGCCTGCAAGGTGTTGGCCAGTCCCGATATGTCGATGCCGAGGTCGGAGGCGCGCTCGCGGTCGATGGCCACGGCGAGCTGCGGTTGCGTCGGGTCGATCGACAGGCGCGGTGTCTGGAAGCGCGCGTCCTTCTGCATCTCGGCGATGATCTTCACGGCTGCGTCGCCGAGCGCCTTGCGGTCGTTGCCGACCAGCGCGAACTGCAGGCCGTTGCCGGCGCCACGGATGCCGAGGCTGTTGGGCTGTACCGGGAAGATGCGCACGCTCGGCACCTGCCTGGTCAACTGGCTGATCTCGGCCATGATCTCCTGCTGGCTGCGGCTGCGCTCGTTCCACGGCGCCAACGTCATCACCATGAAGCCGGAATTGTAGGAGCCGTTCTGGCCGGCATTCTCGAAGGTCGAGCGGATCTCGCCGGAATCGCGCATCGGCTGGATCAGTCTCTCGATCTTCTGCATCTGCTGCGTCGTATAGTCGAGGCTGACGCCTTGCGGGGCGCTGATGCGCAGAAGCACGGCGGCGCGGTCCTCGGTCGGCGTCAGCTCCTGGCGGATGGTGCCGAACAGCGTGAAGGCGGTGCCGGCAAACAGCACCGCGACCAGAAGCACGATCCATGGCGCGTCGAGGCAGGCGTGTAGGCCGCGCTTGTAGGCCGTATTGAGCGCGCCGCCGATGCGGGCGCCGATGCCATGGCCCCCTTCGTGGTGGAGCGATGCGCTGGTCAGCATGCGCGAGGCGAGCATCGGGCACAGCGTCAGCGCCACAACGCAGGACAATAGCACCGACATGGCAAGCACGAAGCCGAATTCGCGGAACAGGCCGCCGGTCTGGCCGGGCAGGAACGAAATCGGCACGAAGACGGCGACCAGCGTCAAGGTGGTGGCAATGACGGCGAAAAACACTTCCTGCGCGCCAAGCACGGCGGCGGCGCGGGGCCCCATGCCTTCATTGCGTCGTCGCACGATGTTTTCGAGCACGACGATGGCGTCGTCGACGACCAGTCCCGTCGCCAGCACCAGAGCGAGCAGGGTCAGGATGTTGACCGAGAAGCCGGCCAGATAGATGGCAGCGATGGTGCCGATCATGGCGACCGGCATCGACAGGCCGGGGATCAGCGTCGCGCGCCAGTCGAGGAGAAACACATAGATGACGATCAGCACCATGGTCACGGACAGGCCGAGTGCGATCTCGACCTCGTGCACCGCGCCCTTGACGAAGACGGCGTCGTCGCTGGTGATCTTGATCGACATGCCCTTGGGCAGGTTTTCCTGCAGCTTGGCGACGGCGGACTGGACGCCGGTCGAGATGTCCAGCGTGTTCGATTCCGCCTGGCGGATGATGCCGATGCCGATGCCGGTCTTGCCATCCGAGCGCAGCGTGGTCTGGCCGACGTCGGGACCGAGCGTGACGGTGGCGACGTCGCGGATGCGCGTCGTGCCGCCGACAATGATGTTTTCGAACTCTTCCGGCGTGGTCACGTCGGCAGTCGTGCGGACGATCAGGTCCTGGTTGGTCGTGGTGATCGAACCGGCAGGGGAATCGAAAGCGACCGAGGCAAGGGCGGCCCTGAGATCGGCAACCGTGAAGCCGAGGCTGGCCAGCTTGTTCTGGTCGACATCGATGCGAAAGATCTTGTCGCGGTCGCCATAGACCTGGACGTCGGCAACGCCGGGCACGGCGGCAAGCTCGTCCTCGATCTGGTCCTGGACCACCACGGTCATGTCCTGGATCGACATGTTGTCCGAGGTCACCGCCAGTCGCATCACCGCGTCGGAATTGGCGTCGGCCTTGACGATGCGCGGCGGATCGGCGGTGTCGGGCATCTGATTGGCGACGCGGCCGACAGCATCACGCACGTCCGAGGCGGCGACATTCAGATCGACGCCGTCGTTGAACTCGATGGTGACGCGGCTCGAGCCGAACGAGGAAGACGACGAGATCGACTTGACGCCTGAGACGCGGGCGACGGCGCCCTCGATCGTGTCGGTCAGTTCGCGGTCGACGGTCTCGGCCGCCGCGCCCTCGAAGGTGGTGGAAACAGTGACGACCGCGCGGTCGACATCAGGCAGTTCGCGGATCTCGACGCCGTAGAAAGCGGCCAGGCCGGCGACCGCAATCAGTGTGTTGAGCACGAAGGCCATGACCGGCCTGCGGATGAACAGGGCGGTGAAGCCGGTCTCGCTGGCGGTGTTGATGGTTCCGGTCATGAGCCTGCGGCGGCGTCCGCGGCGCGCTGCTCTTCGCCGGCAAGGCGAACCGCGCCGCCCTCGCTGACGCTCTGGGTGCCTTCTGTGACCACCATGTCGCCATTGTCGATCTCGGCGTCGATCAGCACGGTCTCGGTG
>NZ_RZPF01000165.1:0-10066 GCF_004022735.1 Mesorhizobium sp. M7A.F.Ca.AU.001.01.1.1 | reverse complement strand
GTTTCGGCCTGCCGATCACCGACAGCATCACGACCCAGTTGGCGTACAACATATCGCAGGAAAAATATAAAGTTGACGATGGTTGCTTGACCGATGGGGTTTATATTCCTGGCAGCCCTTGCAATATCTCAACTGCAATCCTTGATGGCATCGATCAGAGCCCTTGGATCAAGTCGTCGGTCAGTCTCGGGCTGGTCTACAACACCATCGACGACATGAAGAACCCGCATGAGGGTATCTATGCCAACACAACCGTCGAAGTGGCCGGTCTTGGCGGCGATGCCAAGTTCGTGAAGATCACGGGACGCGGCAGCGTCTATCAGACGTTGTCCGAGTCGCTTGATCTTGTCGGCCTTATTTCGGGCGGCGCCGGCCATGTCGAGGGTTATGGCAGTGACGGCCTGCGTATCTTCGATCAGTTCCAGAGCACGGACCGCATGATCCGTGGCTTCGCCTATGGCGGTATCGGGCCTGTGGATCCTCTCACGGGTGACCATCTCGGCGGTACGACCTACTTCAATGCTTCTGCTGAAGCCCAGTTCCCGCTGCCAGTCGTTCCGGAAAGCTTCGGCCTTCGCGGAGCTGTGTTTGCTGACGCGGCGACTCTCTATGGCAGCAAGGTTACGAGCGTTGCTCAGGAGTCAACGGACATGCAGCTGCGTGCCTCTGTCGGCGTTGGTCTGATGTGGGCGTCGCCGTTCGGTCCGATTCGTATCGACTATGCGATCCCGGTCAAGAAGGAAGCGCGCGACGACGTGCAGGAATTCAACTTCGGCATATCGACCCGCTTCTGATCGGCGGCCAACGATGCTCCCGGGTCTTCAGGGTCCGGGAGAAATGTTCCGACCTAGCTGGATATAGCTTCTGGAATGACCGATCCGGTGTTCTTCGCGCCATCACGCCGGTATACGGCGGGCGAAGTCGCGAATCTGACCGGCTCGGTGCTTGTCGATTCCGGCCACTCCAATATTTTGATCGAAGCACTCGCGCCGGCCAGCGAGGGCGGCGAGAACGCGCTCGTCTTTGTCGACGGCAAGCGTAATTCCGCGCTGATGCCGTCGCTGCGGGCTGCCGCGGTGCTGTGCCCGGCGGAATTTGCCGGCAAGGCGCCGGCAAGCGTTGCCGTTCTCATTCATCCGCGTCCACAACAGGCCTTCGCGCTGATCGGGCGTCTGCTGTTTCCGAGGGCGGCGACACCAGGGCCAATGACCAGCGAAACCGGCGTCTCGCCGCACGCTCACGTCGATGCGACCGCCCATGTCGAAGCCGGTGCCGTCATCGAGGCCGGCGCGGTTGTCGGGCCAGGTGCTTCGATCGGCAGCGGCACCGTCATCGCCCCAAATGCGGTCATCGGACAATCCTGCCAGATCGGCCGCGACGGCTATGTCGGTCCGGGCGCCAGCATCCAGTATGCCTTGATCGGCAATCGCGTCATCATTCATGGCGGCGCCAGGATAGGCCAGGATGGTTTTGGCTTCGTCGGCGGGGCCAAGGGTCCTGAGCGCGTGCCGCAGATCGGCCGTGTCGTTATCCAGGACGACGTCGAGATCGGCTCCAACACCACCGTCGATCGCGGCGCCATGTCCGATACGATCATCGGCCAGGGCACCAAGATCGACAATCTCGTGCAGATCGCCCATAACGTCCGCATCGGCCGCAATTGCATAATAGCCGGGCTTTCGGGTATTTCGGGTTCTGTGGTCGTAGGTGACAATGTCACCATGGGCGGCGGCGTCGGGCTTGCGGATCACCTGACCATTGGGACAGGGGCCAAGCTTGCCGCCAGAAGTGGATTTATGAGCAATGTCCCTGCAGGCGAGATCTGGGGCGGCTATCCGGCACAGCCAATGGCGGAAGCCATGCGGGAGATAGCCATGCTGCGCAAGCTCGCCAGGACCCGCAAACAGGGCGAGGGAGGCAATGGCTGACATGATCGCGTCGACGACGCTGGAGGCGGTCGACATTATGGGGCTGATGAAGCTCCTGCCGCACCGCTATCCGTTCCTGATGATCGATCGTATCGTCGACATCGATGGCGACGAATCCGCTGTTGGCATCAAGAACGTGACCATAAACGAGCCGCATTTTCAGGGCCATTTCCCTGAGCAGCCGGTCATGCCGGGTGTGCTCATCGTCGAGGCGATGGCGCAGACGGCCGGCGCCATCTGTATCCGCAGCCTGGGTACCGAAAAGCCGTCGCTGGTCTATTTCCTGACCATCGACAACGCCAAATTCCGCAAACCGGTGGTTCCCGGCGACCAGTTGAAGATCTATGTCAAGAAAATCAAGAAACGCGGCAACCTGCTCAAATTCGCTTGTGAAGCCATGGTCGACGGCGCCAAGGCGGCCGAGGCCGAGATTTCAGCCATGATGGTCACCAGCGACTGACGATCGAGTGCTTATGAAAATCAAGACATCCATTCATGCTTCCTCCATTGTCGAGGAAGGCGCCCAAATCGGCCAAGGTGTGCGCATCGGGCCGTTCTGCCATGTCGCTGCCGATGTGGTGATCGGCGACGACGTCGAACTGGTCAGTCATGTCTCGGTGATGGGCGCGACGTCGATCGGCGCCTCGACCAAGGTCTATCCGATGGCGACATTGGGCGCACCGCCGCAGAACACCAAGCACAAGGGCGGCCGAACCACCTTGGTCATCGGCAGGAACTGCACGATCCGCGAAGGCGTGACCATGCATCTCGGCACCGATTCCAGCCGCGGCGAGACGACGGTCGGCGACAATGGCAATTTCCTTGCCTACGCCCATATCGCCCATGATTGCGTCGTCGGCAACAATGCGACGTTCGCCAATGGCGCAACGCTGGGCGGCCACTGCGAGGTCGGCAACAATGTCTATATCGGCGGACTGACCGCAGTGCATCAGTTTGTCCGCATCGGCGACAACGCCTTTCTCGGCGGCTGCTCCGCGATCGTCGGCGATGTCATCCCCTTTGCCATAGCGGTCGGCAACCGCGCCAGCCTACGCGGCCTCAACATCATCGGCCTCAAGCGCTCCGGCCTGCCAAGGTCCGAAATCCTTGTGCTGCGCAAGGCTTACAGGATGATCTTCGATCGTTCCCGCACCGTTGGCGAGAACATCGAGTTCGCCAAGGCGGAGTTCGCGTCGTCGCCGACCGCCATGAAGATCATCGATTTCATCACCAGTCGCGGCAAGCGGCACTATGCTGTGCCGTCGCTCAAGGGCGGCGATGGCGACGATGTCGATGACGAAGACTGAGACAGCGGCAGCGCGTCTTGATCTTCCGCCGGGCTCCAGGGTCGGCATCATTGCCGGCGGCGGCAGTCTGCCGGTCGAAGTCGCGGCCGGTTCGGCTGAACAAGGCTATCCGCCCTTCGTCATCCTGATGGAAGGCGAGGTCGACCGCATCGCGGAGCTCTCCCGATACGATCACGAAAGCCTCGCTCTGGAAGGTATAGGCTCGCTGGTCCCATTGCTACGGCGGCACCGGATCACCCATCTGGTGCTTGCAGGCGAGATCAAGCGCCGGCCGCGATTGCTTGCGCTGCGCCCCAGTCTCAGCCTGCTCGCGGTAATTCCGCTGGTCGTCATGGCGCTCGCGCGTGGCGACGATGGCCTGCTGAAGGTCTTGGCGAGGGGCCTCGAAGCCCGTGGAATAAAGGTTGTGGGAGCGCATGAAATCGTGCCGAGCCTTGTCGCCGCCGAAGGCGTCCTGACCAACGCCGCGCCACAAAAGTCGGACTGGCGTGACATCGAGGCAGGCCTTGACGCAGCAAAGGCCATCGGGGCGCTGGACATCGGCCAGGCCGCGATCGCCATCGGTGGCCGGACCATTGCGCTGGAAGGCATCGAAGGAACAGCCGGATTGCTTGAGCGGGCAAAGCTTTTACGCGGCCACGGCCGTATTGCGGGCAAGACCCGCGGCGTCCTGGTCAAGTGCGCCAAGCCTGGCCAGGAACTGCGAGCGGATCTTCCGTCCATCGGCCTGCAGACGGTCGAAGCAGCGCATGCAGCCGAGCTTGCCGGGATTGCCGTCGAGGCGGGACGTTCGCTGGTTCTCGAAGGTCCTGAAACCATCGCGCGCGCCAACGCACTCGGCCTGTTCGTCATTGGCCTGCCTGCCACGACGGAGCCGCACAGTGGCTGACAGGGCATTGAAGATCGCGATTGTTGCCGGCGAGGAGTCCGGCGACCTGCTCGGCGCCGACATAGTACGCTCGCTCAGGCAGGCGGCCGGGCGCGAGGTGCAACTCGTCGGCCTCGGCGGCCGTCATTTGCAGACGCTGGGACTGGTCTCGCCATTCGATGCCGGTGAGATCGCCCTCATGGGGTTCAGTGCCGTCCTGCGCGACCTTCCGCGCCTGATGCGGCGGATCAGCCAACTGGCCAAGACCGTTGCCGACGAAAAGCCGGATTGCCTCGTCACCATTGACAGTCCGGACTTTTCGTTGCGCGTCGCCAAAAAGGTGCGTGCGGCCAACCCGTCGATTCCGATCATCCACTATGTCTGCCCGAGCGTGTGGGCGTGGCGGCCGGGCAGGGCGGTCGCGATGAAGCCCTATGTCGACCACATCCTCTGCATCCTGCCTTTCGAGGTTAAGGAGTTGGAGCGGCTCGGCGGGCCATCGGGCACCTATGTTGGGCATCGCCTGACGCACGATGCGGGCTTGCTCGCTGCAGCCAAGGCGCAGGAGTTGCCGCGCGACCTTTCTCCTGATCGGGTCAAAACCTTGCTCGTCCTGCCCGGTTCGCGGCGTGGCGAGGTACGGCGGCTGCTCGACCCGTTCGGCGAGACGGTGTCGATCCTGCGCGCGCGCGGCCACCGCTTGCGGCTGCTGCTGCCGACCGTCCCGCATGTCGCCGACCTCGTCAAATCTTCCGTCAACCGCTGGGATGAAAAGCCTGAGATCATCGTCGAGCCCCAGCGCAAATGGCAGGCTTTCGGCAGGGCCGATGCGGCGCTGATCGCGTCCGGGACGGTATCGCTGGAACTGGCGCTGGCCGGCGTGCCGATGATTTCCTGCTACAGGCTCGACCCGGTCGCGCGCATCTTGGCGCCGTACCTCGTTTCCGTCTGGTCGGCGCTGCTGCCCAATCTGATATCGGATCGAGCGCTTATTCCCGAATTCTACGACGGCTATATCAAGCCGAACAATCTTGCCCGGCAATTGGAGGCACTGTTCGCCGACAGCGGCATGCGTGCCTGGCAGAAGGATGGATTTGCAGAGATCAGGCGGCGCATGGCTACGGGCAGACCGTCCGGCGAGATCGCCGCGCAGGTGGTGATGCGGTATGTCAAGAGAGTGAGTAGTCAGTAATCAGTAGAAATGGTCGACTTCACTACTCACTACTCACTACTCACTACTCACTACTCACTACTCACTATTTCCTAATTCACCGCTTGGCGATCGGCACGTAATCCCGCTCCGGTGCACCGGTATAGAGCTGGCGCGGGCGGCCAATCTTCTGGCGCGGATCCTCGATCATCTCTTTCCACTGGGCGATCCAGCCGACGGTGCGGGCGACCGCGAACAGCACGGTGAACATCGTGGTGGGGAAGCCCAGCGCCTTCAGCGTAATGCCGGAATAGAAGTCGACATTCGGGTAGAGCTTCTTCTCGATGAAATAGGAATCGGTCAGCGCGATCTTTTCCAGCTCCATGGCGATGTCGAGCAGCGGATCGTCCTTGATGCCGAGCTCGCCCAGAACCTCATGTGCCGTCTTCTGCATGATCTTGGCGCGCGGATCGTAGTTCTTGTAGACGCGGTGGCCGAAGCCCATCAAGCGGAACGGGTCGTCCTTGTCCTTGGCGCGGGCGATGAATTCCGGGATGTGATCGACATGGCCGATCTCGCCAAGCATGTTGAGCGCCGCTTCATTGGCGCCGCCATGCGCGGGTCCCCACAGGCAGGCTATGCCGGCGGCGATGCACGCAAACGGGTTGGCGCCCGACGAGCCGGCGAGGCGAACGGTCGAGGTCGAGGCATTCTGCTCGTGGTCGGCGTGCAGGATGAAGATGCGTTCCATGGCGCGCGCCAGCACCGGATTGATCTTGTATTCCTCGCAAGGCACGGCAAAGCACATATGCAGGAAGTTGGCGGCAAAGTTCAGCTCGTTCTTCGGGTAAATGAAGGGCTGGCCGATGTGGTATTTGTAGGCCATCGCCGCGATCGTCGGCATCTTGGCGATCAGCCGCATGGAGGCAACCATGCGCTGGTAGGGGTCGGAAATGTCGGTGGAGTCGTGATAAAAGGCCGACAGCGCGCCGACCACGCCGCACATCACCGCCATCGGATGCGCGTCGCGGCGGAAGCCGGTGAAAAAGCGCGACATCTGCTCATGCACCATGGTGTGGCGCGTCACGCGGTAATCGAAATCGTCCTTCTGCGCCTTGGTCGGCAATTCACCGTAGAGCAGGAGATAGCAGACCTCGAGGAAGTCGCCATGTTCGGCCAACTGGTCGATCGGATAGCCGCGGTGCAACAGGATGCCGGCGTCGCCGTCGATGAAGGTGATTTCGGACTCGCAGCTTGCCGTCGAGGTGAAGCCGGGATCGTAGGTGAAAGCGCCGGTGGTTGAGTAGAGCGAGGCGATGTCGATCACATCAGGCCCGACCGAACCGCTTCGCACCTTGAATTCATGGGTCTTGCCGGCGAATTCAAGCGTTGCGGTGGCCTCTTGGGTCTTGCCCAAATCCAGTTTTTTCGCAGCTTCGGTCATTGCAAACTCCTTCTTGTTTCCTCATGCCGGCAAAGGCAAATTTCGCAGAGCGACACGTCGAAAATCACCGCAATGCGCGTATTCGCCACCGCATTTCAGGAGGTGCGTGCCAGATTGGGCCAAGGCCTAATGTTGCACTGCGAAACCCGCCTTTCAATGCCAATCTTCTTGGGCCAGTTTGCTCCTAATCGATTTGATCTGAGATGCGCGCCAGGCTTTCCTCGCGGCCGAGCACGGCGAGCACATCGAACACGCCCGGCGAGGTGCTTTTGCCGGTCAAAGCGGCGCGCAAAGGCTGGGCCACCGCGCCGAGCTTGTGGCTGCCGGCCGCCGCCACCTCGCGGATCGCCGCCTCCGCCGAGACGGCTGTCCAGTCACCCGCAAGCCCGTTCAAAGCTTCGTGAGCACTGCGCAGGATCTTGCGGGCATCGTCGGTGAGCAGAAGGGCCGCCTTGTCGTCGATCGGCAGCGGTCGCGTGGCAAACAGGAAGGCCGCGCCGTCGACGAGCTCCACCAGCGTCTTGGCGCGCTCCTTCAGGCCCGGAAGCGCTGCCAGCAACTGCGCCTTGGTGCTGTCGTTCAGGCGTGCGGCGATCGCCGGGCCACCTTCGAGGTAGGGCAGGGTGGCGATGAAGATGTCGAACAGTTCGGCATCGCTCATGCGACGCATATGTGCGCCGTTGATTGCCTCCAGCTTGGCGAAGTCGAAGCGCGCCGCGCCCTTGTTGACGTCGCCGATGTCGAACCAGGAAATCATGTCCTTGATCGACATGATCTCGTCGTCGCCATGGCTCCAGCCGAGACGCGCCAGGTAGTTGAGCAGCGCCTCCGGCAGGTAGCCCATGGCGCGATAAGCCTCGACGCCAAGCGCGCCGTGCCGCTTCGATAGCTTGGCGCCATCGGCGCCGTGGATCAGCGGGATATGCGACATGGACGGCACGTCCCAGCCCATGGCGTTGTAGATGACGGTCTGGCGGGCGGCGTTGGTCAGATGGTCGTCGCCGCGGATGATGTGGGTGACGGCCATGTCATGATCGTCGACGACGACGGCATGCATGTAAGTGGGATTGCCGTCGGAACGCAGGATGATGAAGTCATCGAGATCCTTGTTAGGAAAGCGCACGTCGCCCTGGACCCGGTCATGGACGACGGTCTCGCCTTCGGTCGGCGCCTTGATGCGGATGGCGCCCTTGGCACCTGCGGGTGCCTCTGAGGGGTCGCGGTCGCGCCAGCGGCCATCGTAGCGGGGTGGCAGCCCCTTGGCTCTGGCGGCCTCGCGCATGGCCTCCAGTTCGGCTGGCGTGGCGTAGCAATAATAGGCCTTGCCGATGCGCACGAGCTCCTCGGCCACCTCGCGGTGGCGGGGCGCACGCTCGAACTGCGACACCGGCTCGCCGTCCCAGCTCAGGCCAAGCCAGGAAAGCCCGTCGAGGATGGCAGCCGTCGCGGCTTCATTGGAGCGTTCGCGATCGGTGTCCTCGATGCGCAGCAGCATCGTGCCGCCGGTGTGCTTTGCATACAGCCAGTTGAACAGCGCCGTGCGCGCGCCGCCTATGTGCAAATAGCCGGTGGGCGAGGGGGCAAAACGGGTGACGACCTTGTCGGACATGGAACTCTCGGAAACCATCTGAAGCGGGGTGCGGTCGCGCGGACTTTCGCGCTTTGCGCGTTCATGTAGCATAGGGTGTCGAGGGCGCAAGGGGCAGACCCGATGGCTGGACGAGGCTGGGGCTCGGATCAGGGCGAGGACGCTGCCATTGGCGTCAGCGAACGGTCCCTGTTTGCGCCTCTGCCAGCCTCATTGCCGCCGCCGTCGCCCCTCGTGCCGGATTCCGGCAAGCTGCCCTTGCAAACGGGTATCGCCGCCTCTGTTCCTGTTGCCGGAACCGGCAGGATCGTGCGCGTGCGCCGGCAGATCGGCCTGATATCACTGCCACGCCTGCGCCACAGCGTGAACATGGCGGCGAGCCTGGAACTCGACCGGGGCGTGGCCTTCCTGCTGGTACCGGTCTGCCTTGCGATCGGAGCGATCGGCTATTTTTCGCTGACGGCTGAACCCGACTTTGCGAGACCTGTCGCGGTTGTCATCCTGACGGGGATCTGTGCGCTGGTCTCGCGCTCATGGCCAAAGACCCATCTGTGTTTCATGGCGGCACTTTTGTGCGCCCTAGGGCTGCTTGCTGCCAAGGTCGAGACGTGGCGTGCGGGCACACAAATGTTGGGCTCGGAAATCTCGACGCAGGTGACCGGCCGCGTCGTCTCGCTCGACCGTATGGAAACTGGCCGTATCCGGCTGACCATCGACGTAACATCGACCGCAAGACCGAAACTGCGCTATGCGCCGGAACGGGTACGGCTTTCGGCACGCAAGATCCCGGCTGACGTGACCGCAGGCTCTCTCATCACTGGATATGCCAAGCTTTTGCCGCCGACCGGGCCGGTGCGACCGGACAGCTATGATTTCTCCTTCGACAGCTATTTTGCCGGCATTGGCGGCAGCGGGTTCTTTCTCGGCAATCCCAAGCTTGTCGTCAGCGATGATGGCGACATGCCGCTGTCGGCCCGAATTTCCTCCAGCGTGGAAAATGCCCGTGAAGGCATCGCCGACCATATCAGGGCGAGCGTCGGCGGCGCCGAAGGCGAGATCGCCGCGGCGCTGATCGTCGGCGTGCGCGCCGGCATTCCCGACGACATCAATGAGGCGATGCGACGTACCGGCATCTACCACATCATCTCCATTTCGGGACTGCATATGGCTCTGGTCGCCGGCACCATCATGGGGTTGCTGCGCGGCGCCTTCGCCTTGTTTCCCGATTTTTCCGCGCGTCGCCCGGTCAAGAAGTATGCCGCTGCCGCCGCACTGTTCTCGATCGCAGCCTACCTCGTCATCTCAGGTATCGTCGTCGCCGCCGAACGCAGCTTCATCATGCTGGCAGTGATGCTGATTGCAGTTCTGTTCGATCGAGCAGCACTCACCATGCGCAATCTGGCGATCTCGGCGATCGCCGTCATCGTGGTGTCGCCGCATGAGGTGGTCGGCCCGAGTTTTCAGATGTCGTTCGCCGCGACCGCGGCTCTGGTCGGCGCCTATGCCGGCTGGGCGGATCACCGCGCGGGAAAAGCAAGAACGCCGCCGCCGAAGCGATCCTTGCCCGGGTTCCTGACACGAAAATTCCTGCTGGCGGCAATCGGTCTGGCCATGACCTCGATCATCGCCGGCAGCGCCACGACGCTGTTTGCCATCTGGCATTTTCAGCGTGTGTCGCCGCTCAGCCTGTTCGCCAATCTCGCGGTTATGCCGATCGTCACCGTCGTCATGTTCCTGGCCGTCGCCAGCGCGCTGCTGATGCCTTTCGGATTGGATTGGCC
>NZ_RZPF01000164.1:0-10098 GCF_004022735.1 Mesorhizobium sp. M7A.F.Ca.AU.001.01.1.1 | reverse complement strand
CTCGTATCCAGAGGGTGATCCATGCGCGCATGCGCTCGAACCTGTTGTCGGGCCTGCGCGGCCTCGCCTCGCCCGGAGATGCCGACGACATCGCGCTTGGCGTCACCGCGCTGATCGACGGGCTTTGGTTGCGGCTCGGCCTGCAGCCGGGCAGCGTGTCGCGCGAACAGGCTGTCCGCCAGGTCAAGAATTATGTCGCGGGACGGCTGGCTTTGGGGGAGCTTGCGACCGCCGGCGCTTAAACCAGCCTCGGCCGGCCTGCCGGGTGGCGGCGGTCGAAGTTCATACCGTGGGATTGGCTGACGGCTTGACCTTGGCCGCCACTATACGGTGCTCTCGACGACGCAGAAATCTCGGAGCATCCGATGAGACTTCACAAAAAGCGCGCGCTGGTTACCGGCGGGTCGGACGGTATCGGCCTGGCGATCGCCGAGGCCTTTTCGCGCGAGGGCGCCGACGTCCTGATCGTCGGCCGTGACACCAAAAAGCTCGACACTGCCGCCAAGCAGCTCGGCGGCACTATCGAGACGCTGTCGGCCGATCTTGCCACCTCGGCCGGCATCGCGGCCGTCGGCGAGCACGTCAAAGAATCCGGCAGGCCGCTCGACATTCTCGTCAACAATGCCGGGGTGGCTTTCCTGGTGCCGTTCGAGACCGTCAGCGAGGCGCAGTTCCAGCAATCCTTCGCGCTCAATGTGACGGCGGTGTTCTTCCTCACCCAGGGTCTGCTGCCGCATCTGGCGGCCGGCGCGTCGGTGATCAACGTCTCGTCCTATTTCGCCAACAAGATGATCCCGAAGCGGCCGTCGAGCCTCTATTCCCTGTCAAAGGGCGCGTTGAACTCGCTGACCAAATCGCTGGCCTTCGAACTCGGCCCGCGCGGCATCCGCGTCAACGCCATCGCGCCGGGCACTGTCGACACCGCCATGCGACGCAAGACCGTCGACAATTTGCCGGCCGAGGCAAAGGCCGAGCTGAAAGCCTATGTCGAGCGCAGCTATCCGCTTGGCAGAATCGGCCGCCCCGACGATCTGGCGGGCATCGCAGTGTACCTCGCTAGCGACGAGGCGGCCTGGACCAGCGGCGGGGTCTTCTCCGTCGACGGTGGTTATACTGCGGGCTGATCCGTCCGGGCGCCACGCCAAGCGCCGACATTTTCTGCGACGCCACTTTCTACAAATCCAAGTACGCCTACCGCCTCCAGGACCTGATCGCGAACCCAGCGATGGGGTGGCTCGTCGTCGTGGCGCGCGTGCCAGTACATCCTGATTTCCGGAACAGCAATGGGAAGCGGTGGTTCAAAGATGACGAGCGGCAGGGTCTCGGCCGCCCAAACCGCGAACTGCCTGGGCACCGCCGACAGGTGGTTTCCATTTGCCACGGCTAATGCGACAGCCTGAAAGTGCGGCAGGGTCAGGCTTACACGGCGCGTTCGCCCGATCTTGCGGAGCGCCTCGTCGGTGGAGCCCGACATCGAGCCGTCGATAGAACGAAGAATATGGGGCAGTTCGCAGAAGAGGTCGATCGGCAGAGTCTTGCCTTCCATGATTCCCGCCTGCCTGATCGCAGCGTTGTCGTGCGCGGCGATGATGGCGAATGGTGAATGGAACAGAGGCGTGCTTGAGACCCAGTCGGAGACCTCCAGCGGACGCTCGAGCGCTACGTCGATTTCATCCTCCTGGAGCAGCCGCGAGACATCGCCGCGCGCGCTATCGAGAAACCTTAGCGACGCGCGCGGCGCGGCGCCAGCGATGCGTGCCGCCAGCGCTGGCATCAGCATCATGGAAAAGAAATCCGCCCCCATGAACGTGAAGGTTCGCTCCAGTTCCGCCGGATCGAACGCCTTGGCCGAATGGAAGACGCGTTCGATCTCGCGAAGCGCCACGCGCAACGGCTCGGCCATGCTCTCGGCGCGCGGTGTCGGCATCATGTCATTGCCCCGTCGCACGAACAGCTGGTCGTTGAGGAGATGTCGCAAGCGATTGAGCGCAGCGCTGACGGCAGGCTGGCTGAGGCCGATCTGCTCGCCGGCACGCGTAACGCTTCTCTCCCGCAGAAGGGCGTCGAACACCTTGATGAGATTGAGGTCGAGCGCGTTCAAATTCATCGCATCAATTCGCCCCATACGATCATTCGATTTCCGTTGTCGGCGTATCCCTGGCTAGATCGTCATCGGCCCAGCAGGCACAGGCAACAGAAGGATCAGACACGCCATGACAATGACCCCCGGCACGATCACAGGCAAGGAACTCTTCTGGTTCAACAACACGCTCGTCGCGATCCACGTCTCGTCGATAGCAGGAGAGGACGGCACCTGCGTCGTCGAGCATCACATGCCCTATGGCGACTCGCCACCGCTGCATGCGCATCGCAGGGAAGACGAAGTGTTTCACATCCTGGAGGGGAGATTGCGCTTTCAGATCGACGGCCACGAACGCATTGCGGACGCCGGCGAAACCGTCATCGCACCGAAAGGCCTGCCGCACACCTACCGGGTCGAATCCCCGGAAGGTGCGCGCACCCTCACCATCACGCGCGGTTCGGATTTTGAGACGATGCTGCGTCAGGCGAGCCGTCCCGCCGAACAGCCCGAACTGCCGCCGCTGATGGAACCAACACCGGAAATCATCGCGGCACTGGTGCAGCTTTGCGCAAAAAACGGCATCGACATTGTCGGTCCGCCGCTGGGGTGAGAGGCCGAAACTGCGCAGTCCTTCCCTTCTCCCCTTTGTGGGAGAAGGAGAGACGCGCCGCGCCTTCAACCGATTTGCATCCTCGCCGCCCGCATTCTCCGCTTGAAGCCGTTTGTGCAACGCGATACGCCGTTGCCGACTTCGACAAGGAGAGACCCGTGACCGCTGCAAAGACCAGAACCGAAACCGACACGTTCGGTCCCATCGAAGTCGCCGCCGACCGGTATTGGGGCGCGCAGGCGCAGCGTTCGCTCGGCAATTTCAAGATCGGCTGGGAAAAGCAGCCGGCGTCGATCGTGCGCGCATTGGGCATCGTCAAGCGGGCGGCGGCCGAAGCCAACATGGAGCTCAAGCGGCTCGATCCGGCGATCGGCAAGACGATTGTCGAGGCAGCGCAAGAGGTCATCGACGGCAAGCTCGATGAGCATTTCCCGCTGGTGGTCTGGCAGACCGGTTCGGGCACCCAGTCCAACATGAACGCCAATGAGGTGATCTCCAACCGGGCGATTGAGATGCTGGGCGGTGTCATGGGCTCCAAGAAGCCGGTGCATCCCAACGATCACGTCAATATGAGCCAATCGTCGAACGACACCTATCCGACAGCCATGCACATCGCCTGCGCCGAACGCATCGTGCACGATCTGTTGCCGGCACTGAAGCACCTGCACAAGGCACTCGCCGCCAAGAGCAGAGAGTTCAATCACATCATCAAGATCGGCCGCACGCACACGCAGGATGCCACCCCCCTTACGCTTGGCCAGGAATTTTCGGGCTATGCCGCGCAGGTCGCTTCGTCGATCAAGCGCATCGAGCTGACGTTGCCCGGCTTGCAGGAACTGGCGCAGGGCGGCACCGCCGTCGGCACCGGCCTCAACGCGCCGGTCGGCTTCGCCGAAAGGGTCGCGGATCGCATCGCCTCCATCACCGGCATCGCCTTCGTCACCGCGCCGAACAAGTTCGAGGCGCTGGCGGCCCATGATTCCATGGTGTTTTCGCACGGCGCCATCAACGCGGCGGCCGCCGCGCTATTCAAGATCGCCAACGACATCCGCTTCCTCGGCTCAGGCCCGCGCTCGGGCCTCGGCGAACTGTCGCTGCCGGAAAACGAACCGGGCTCGTCGATCATGCCGGGCAAGGTCAACCCGACCCAGTGCGAGGCGCTGACGCAGGTCTGCGTACAGGTGTTCGGCAACAATGCGGCGCTCACCTTCGCCGGCAGCCAGGGTCATTTCGAGCTCAATGTCTACAATCCGCTGATGGCCTACAACTTCCTGCAGTCGGTGAAGTTGCTCTGCGACGCCTCGGTCTCCTTCACCGACAATTGCGTCGTCGGCATCGAGGCCCGCGAAGACAACATCAAGGCGGCACTCGACCGCTCGCTGATGCTGGTGACGGCGCTGGCGCCGACCATCGGCTACGACAATGCCGCCAAGATCGCCAAGACCGCGCACAAGAAGGGCACCACTTTGCGCGAGGAAGCGCTCGCCACCGGGCTGGTCAGCGAAGCCGATTACGACCGGCTGGTGCGGCCGGAGGATATGACGCATCCGGGGTAGGCAATTCCAGGAAAAGTGTCTGCGGTTTTCGGTCCGGAATTGCGTCAACCAAAAGCCCGGTATTTCGTGAGGGGAGAATTTACTCCCGTCACGACCTCACCCGAAGCGAATTTTGCGCAGGCCGCCCGATCACGGAAACGTAAGTACTGTGAACAATGTGTCGCCAGTCTGGTGGCTTTGGTGAACAGTCGGTTTGCTCTATCTCCCCGGCATCAACCCATCCCGGAGAGCCACCATGTCCACCAACATTTCAGTCGCCGGTTCCGGCGCATCCAATGCCTCGACCACCATCCTCCTCGGCCGCGTCCTGCTCGCGGTCATCTTCCTGCTTTCAGGTTTCGGAAAGCTCACCGCCATTAGCGGAACAGCGGGCTATTTCGGCAGCCTCGGCCTGCCCTTGCCGACCGTAACGGCCACCGTCGTCGGCCTGATCGAGCTTCTCGGCGGCCTCGCCATCCTCGTCGGCTTCAAGACCCGGATTGTCGCCTGGGTGCTGGCGGTCTTCACGGTCGCTACCGGTTTGGTCGCCCATACCGGTTGGGCCGACCAGATGCAGATGATCCAGTTTCTCAAGAACCTCGCCATTGCGGGCGGCTTCCTCGTGCTGGCTTCCTCGGGCGCCGGTGCCTATTCGATCGACGCCAAGCGCGGCTGAGCCAAGACCCGGCAATAGCCGAACAAGAAAGCGGCGCGGAATTTTCCGCGCCGCTTTTTCGTTGTTGGTGCATGACCGCCGATCTGTCGGCCGGAGTTTCTGATAGGATCGGGGCTATCGGGACGAGGCCGGCCGGCGGCCGACAACGGAGGTGAACATGCCCCGCAACGCGCTGCTCCTGCTCTCCCGGCTGCTGCTCGCCGCCCTGTTCGTGCCTTCCGGTTTCCATGCATTGAGCGACATCGCCGGCACCACAGGCTATTTCGCCGGCCTCGGCCTGCCGCTGCCGACACTTGCTGCCTGGGGCACGGGACTGTTCGAACTGATCGCCGGGCTGCTCATCCTGGTCGGTTTCCAGACCCGGATCATAGCGCTTCTGCTCGCTGCCTTCTGTATCGTCGCCGGCTTCATCGGCCATTATGGCCAGGGCGGCGGCGACGCGATGCTCGCCTTCCTGCACCAGCAGATGCTGATGAAGGACATTGCGATATCAGGTGGGTTTGTAGCGCTGGCGATGGCCGGCGCCGGCGCATGGTCGATCGACGGGCGCGGCGCGGTTTGATATTTTTGCGTAGATGGGCCCGAGCTGATCGACCCCACTCCGTCTCGGCTTCGTCGAGTCACCTCTCCCCTGATCGACGGGGTAGAGGAAGGCCGCGAGCCTATTGCCGCCAACGCTCTTCCAACGAGGCTCCCTTCCTTTCCCTCCGGAGGGGGGAAAGGTGGCGCTGCAAAGCAGCGACGGATTGGGGGAAGCCGGTCATCAAAGGCGAAGCCGCCGGCGAAGTACGACCGGCAGGTCTCCGCTTAAGTCAGATAAGACACGGGTCTGCTAGCAGCTAGCGCCTTATTTCACTGACATGCTGGGGCCACCCTCGACGGCCAGCACCAGCCGGCGGTTGGTGATCCTGGCCAGCTGCGCCAGGCGCCCGGCCGGCCGCTCGCCATAGAGATCGGCCAGCGATGCCGGCAAGACCAGCGCCAGCACGCCGTTGGCGCGCTGTTCCCATTTCAGCCTGGGCATGATGCCGGGCATCGACGCCGTCAGCAGGTAGACGACGCGCATCATCGCGGCGAGGACGCGGGCGCGCTCCAGATAACGCGGCGATGCCAGAGCCTTGATCTCGGGGGCGATGGCTTCGTTGAAGATGCCGTCGTGACGATAGGCGTTGGCCATCGCCAGGAAAGCACGGCCAGGATGGTCGACGCCGAAGAAGGACGCGTGCGCAATGATGTTGAGCGATTGCTTGCCGCGGTATTCGGGATGCGCGCGCCAGCCGATGTCCGCCAGCAATGCGGCCGCGTGGCGGTAGCGCGCCTCGTCCTCGGTCTCGTCGATGCCGAAGGCGGCAAAGGTCTTGGCGGTCCAGTCGACAAGTTCATGCGCATGGGTGACGGAGCGCGAGCGCAGGCGGGCGAGTTCCTCCGAGGCCGAAATCAGCGGATCGGCCTTCCGCTCGGCCTCGTCGAGCAGCGAATAGAGAAAGCCTTCGCGCACGCCAAGCGCCGAGACGATGATCTTCGACGGCTGCATCGCCGCCATGATCTCCTGCAGCACGATGGCGCCATAGGGCAGCAGCGAACGGCGGTTCTTCGAAACGCCTTCGATGCCCTTGACCTTCTCGATCTCGGCCTTGGCCACCTGCTTGAGGAAGTTCGCCGCGCTTTCGGCCGATATCTCGTAATGGTGCATGACGCCAAGCGGATAGTTGGTCATTTCCATGTGCAGCCGGGCAAGATTTCGCCAGGTGCCGCCGACGGCGTAGAAGGGCCTGCCCTGCCCGCCTTTCAACAGCTTGGCCTTCGCCAGTTCGTCACGCGCGATCCTGGCCGCCTGGGTCAGCGAGTTCTTCGCCATGTCCTGCAGGCGCAGGCCGCCCAGCGGCAGCGTGATGCCGTCGCCGATCGCCTCGCCGCTGACATCGACCAGTTCGAGGCTGCCGCCGCCCAGATCGCCGGCGATGCCATCGGCCGGATGGAAACCGGAAATGACGCCGAGCGCGGAATAGTACGCTTCCTGACGACCGCTGATCACTCGGATCTCGGTCTTCAGCACATCCTCGGCGCGGTGGATGAAATCGGGGCCGTTGACCGCCTCGCGGGCCGCCGCGGTCGCCAGCACATACATCTGCTCGGCGCCCGCCTGGTCGGAAAGCGCACGAAAGCGGCGGAACTCTTCCATCGAGCGCGTTACCGCCTCGGGGTCGAGCTTGCCCGTCGAAACGATGCCGCGGCCGAGACCGGCCAGCATCTTTTCGTTGAACAGCATGGTCGGCGAGCGCGCCAGCCCCTCATAGACGACGAGACGGATCGAGTTCGATCCGATGTCGATGATGGACAGCGGTCGGCGGTCCTGCAGCCGGCCCTGAGAATCAGACAGCATCAGCCGGACGCTGCAGCGTTCTTCTTGCGGCGCTTGAACTGCGCGATGCGCTTGGGCGCATGCGACTTCAGCGCGTCACCCCGTCCCGACAGGCTCGGATTGGTCATGAAATATTCCTGCGCGTTGAACGGTTCCTCGCCCTCCTCCAGCACGACGCGCCGGGAGGTTCCATCAGCCAATACGTCGAAACTTTGCTGATTGTCCATAATGTTGCCCAGCATGATCTGGCCAAGGATCTGTTCATGCACAGTTGGATTGGTGATCGGCACCATGGTTTCGACGCGGCGGTCGAGATTGCGCGGCATCAGGTCGGCCGAGGAGATGTAGACGATCGCCTCGTCCGACGGCAGGCCGAAACCATTGCCGAAACAATAGATGCGGCTGTGCTCGAGAAAACGGCCGACGATCGATTTTACGCGGATGTTTTCCGACAGGCCCGGAACCTGCGGCCGCAGGCAGCAGATGCCGCGCACGACAAGGTCGATCTCGACGCCGGCGCGGCTGGCATCGTAGAGCGCGTCGATGATGATCGGATCGACGAGGGCGTTCATCTTCATCCAGATGCGCGCCGGTTTGCCTTGCACCGCGTAGGCAATCTCGTCGGCAATGTGCTTCAGGATGCGGCTTCTCAGCGTGAACGGCGAGATCGCCAACCGCATTTCGTCCGTCGGCTCGGCATAGCCGGTGATGAAATTGAACAGCTGGGCGACATCGCGGGCAATCGTCGGATCTGTGGTGAAGAAGGACAGGTCGGTGTAGATGCGTGCGGTGACCGGATGGTAGTTGCCGGTGCCGAGGTGCACGTAATTGCGCAGCTTGCCGTCCTCGCGCCGCACCACCAGCGACATTTTCGCATGTGTCTTCAGTTCGAGAAATCCGAACACCACCTGCACGCCGGCCCGCTCCAGGTCGCGCGCCCAGCGGATGTTGGCTTCCTCGTCGAAACGCGCCTTGAGCTCGACCAGCGCGGTGACCGACTTGCCGGCCTCGGCCGCGTCGACCAGCGCGCGCACGATCGGGCTGTCGTTGGAGGTGCGGTAAAGCGTCTGCTTGATCGCCACCACCTCCGGATCGGCCATTGCCTGGCGCAGGAACTGCACCACCACATCGAAGGATTCGTAAGGGTGATGGACGACGATGTCCTTCTCGCGGATGGCGGCGAAACAATCGCCGCCATGCTCGCGGATGCGCTCGGGAAAACGCGGATTGTAGGGCGTGAATTTCAGGTCGTCGCGGGGAACGGCGACGATCTCGGAAATCTGGCTGAGCGCCAATGGACCGGTCAAGACGCTGATGCGGCTGGACGACACGCCAAGCTCGCCGGCGACGAAATCGCGCAATTCGCCAGGCATCAGCCTGTCGAATTCGATGCGGATCACCGATCCGCGCCGACGCCGCTTCAGCGCCGTTTCGAACAGGCGCACGAGGTCCTCGGACTCCTCCTCGACCTCGATATCGCTGTCACGGATGATGCGGAACGTGCCGGAGCCCTTGACCTCGTAGCCGGGGAAGAGCTTGCCGATATAGAGGCCGACAGCCTCTTCCAGCGGGATGAAGCGGACATGATGCTTGCGGTCCGGCAGACGGATGAAGCGCTTCAGCGCCACCGGCAGGCGCAGCAGCGCGCTCATCTCCTCGCCATTCTTGCGATGGCGCAATTGCAGCGCCATCGAGAAGCCGAGATTGGGGATGAACGGGAACGGATGCGCCGGGTCGATCGACAGCGGGGTCAGCACCGGGAAAACCTGTTCCTGGAAATGGTCTTCCAGCCAGATTTTCTCGTCCTTGGTCAGCGCATCGCGGGTGATGCTCTCGATGCCTTCCTTGTTGAGCAGCACGGTGAGCGCCGAAAGGCTCTTCTGCTGGTCTTCCTGCAGCCGCTCGACCTCACGCAGCAGCTGTTCGAGCTGCTGTTCGGGGGTGCGGCCGTCGGGGCTCTTCAGCGTGATGCCCTCGCGCACCTGGCCGGCAAGACCGGCGACTCGGACCATGAAGAACTCGTCGAGATTGGCGGCCGAGATCGACAGGAAGCGGACGCGCTCCAGCAGCGGATGATTGAGGTTCAGCGACTCCTCGAGAACGCGCCGGTTGAACTGCAGCCAGGAAAACTCGCGGTTGACAAACCGGTCCGGGTTGCCGCCTTCCGGGCGAGCCACCTCGACATCCACGAATTCGTTCTGCACCGGCTTCAGTTCGTTCATGATTCCCGCTCTTCCACACCCGCTCAAGCCGGCTAGCCAGTCACTCTAGCGACCCATGGTCCCTCCCGGAAACCGAAATCGGTTTTCGGGCCATGGGTTAACCGGCTTAACTTATCCTCTGACAGGCTTTTGCGACAGTTTGATTTCATCGAACTTGCAAAGAGGCCTGATATGATCCAGATGCAGACGAGACTGCGTTAAGGAGACGACGATGGCAGGCGGTTCCATTCCCCATTTTCAGAACGATGCGGGCTATCCGGCAATCGACATCGGCGTGAAGGAATTCATGTGCACGGGCGCCAATCCGCCTTTCGACCACCCGCATGTGTTTCTGGACATGGGCGACGACAATGAAAAAGTCTGTCCCTATTGCTCGACGCTCTACCGCTATTCGCCGAAGCTGAAGGCGACGGAAACGCTGCCGGCCGGATGCATCTACATCGAACAGGCCGCCTGAGACTTTCGCGACCAGCCCGATGAACGACACGCGTTCCCGGCAAATTGTCGTCGCCGGGGCCGGTGTCGCCGGATTGACCGCAGCCCTTGCATTCGCCTCGCGCGGCTACGCGGTTCGGGTGTTCGAACAGGCGCAGCGCCTGGAAGCTGCCGG
>NZ_RZPF01000163.1:0-10139 GCF_004022735.1 Mesorhizobium sp. M7A.F.Ca.AU.001.01.1.1 | reverse complement strand
GGCTCGTGCCCGGCCCCGCCGCCGGAGACGACACTGACTTTCGTCTTGTCCCAGTCGGCGCGCAGGACGACCTTGATCTCGGGATAGCCGTCGAGGCGCGCGAGATCGCCGGAGCCAATGGTTCGTAGCAGGCCGTCCAGCGCCTCGGTGACGATCGTTTCCCTGCGATTGAAAAAGTGCTTCATCGATTCGTCCCGTACTGGCAAAGTCAAAACCGGTGCTGAATCACCGAAAACCGCTCACATCAATCGCTGTCCATCGGCGCCGAAATACAGCGGCGCCCGGTAGCGGATCACCACTTTGTCGCCCTGCGCCAGATCCGTGTCGGGATCGGTCAGCGTCACCAGTTTCTTGGTGCCTACCGTCACATGCAAATGGTTCTGGTCACCGAGATGCTCGACCCAGTCGACAACGCCGTCAGCATGGCCATTCGCGGCCTTCGCGATCGTCAGATGCTCGGTGCGCGCGCCGATCGTCTTGGTGCCGGCCGGTGCGCCGCCGTCAGGCAGCAGCCCGGTCGGCAGAAGATTGATCGCCGGCTGGCCGAGCCTCGCCGCGACATGCAGGTTTGCCGGCTCTGAATAGATGGTGCGCGGCGAGCCGATCTGCACCAGCACGCCCTCGGTGAGGATGCCGATGCGGTCTGCCATCGTCATCGCCTCGATCTGGTCGTGGGTGACGTAAAGCATGGTGGCGCCGAGCTCGGTCTGGATGCGCTTCAGCTCGAGCCGCAGATCCGCCCGCAGCTTGGCGTCGAGCGATGACAGCGGCTCGTCCATCAGATAGATGGACGGTTTGTGCACCAGCGCGCGGCCGATGGCGACGCGCTGCATTTCGCCGCCCGAAAGCTTGGTCGAGCGGTTGGCGAGCTTGTGATGGATGCGCACCATCTTCGCCACCTCCTCGACCCGGCGGCGGATCTGGTCTTCCGGCATTTTCCGCGCCGGCGAGCGCAGCGGAAAGGCGAGATTGTCGAACACCGACAGATGCGGATAGAGCGAATATTGCTGGAAGACGAAGGCGGTGTCGCGCTCGGCCGGCGACAGCGTCGTGGCATTGTGTCCGCCGATCTCGATCGTGCCGCTGTCTGGCCGTTCCAACCCGGCGATGAGCCGCAGCGTCGTCGTCTTGCCGGCCCCGGTTGGCCCGAGCAGCACGACGAATTCACCATCTGCTATGTGCAGGTCGAGGCCGTCGACGGCGACATGGTCGCCGAAACTCTTGGTCACGTTCTTGATGTGCACCTCAGCCATGCTGGGCCCTCCGTTCCGAGGCGACATCGTGGATCGCGGTTCTCACCGCGCGGCCCGATCCCTTCTCGAACAGCGACAGCCGCGCGCTGCTCAGCGTCAGGCCGACATGGTCGCCGGTGGCGAGCCTGATTTCGGCCGGTACGCGTGCCTTGATGATGCCATCCGCCGTCTCCACCGCGACGATCTGCGTGGTGCCGAGATATTCGGTGCCGTAGATGGCGCCGCGCAATTTTGAGGCGTCGTCGAAGCGGATGTGTTCAGGGCGGATGCCGAGCGCCATGTCGCCAGGTGCGATGTCCTCGCGCACCTCCGGCACCGCGACCTTCGCGCCTTGCACGATGATCTCCCTGGCGCCCTTGGCGAGCCCGCCGCCAAATCCCAAAAAGTTCATCGGTGGCGAGCCGATGAAGTCGGCGACGAACATGGTCGCCGGGCGGTCATAGATTTCGCGCGGGCTTCCGAACTGCTCGATGACGCCATGGTTCATCACCGCGATCTTGTCGGCCATCGACATCGCTTCCATCTGGTCGTGCGTGACATAGACCGTCGTGGCATGGATGCGGTTGTGCAGTTCGCGCAGCTCGTGGACCATCAAATCGCGGAATTCGGTGTCAAGGGTTCCCAGCGGCTCATCCATCAGGAAGCATTTTGGCCGCCGCACGATGGCGCGGCCGAGCGCGACGCGCTGGCGGTCGCCGCCGGCAAGTCCGGAGACGGATTTGTTGAGCAGATGGTCGATGCGCAGCAGCTTCGCCGTTTCCTCGACCCGCGTGCGGATTTCGGCCGAAGGCATGCCTTGCGCCAGCAGCGGGAAGCCGATGTTCTTGCGCACATTCATGTGCGGATAGAGCGCGAACAGCTGGAAGACGAAGGCGATGTCGCGCTCGCGGGCCCGCAGCATGGTGACGTCGTCGCCGCCGAGCAGGATCTGGCCGCCGGTCGGCAGCTCAAGCCCCGCGATCATGCGCAAGGTCGTCGTCTTGCCGCAGCCGGACGGGCCGAGCATGACGAAGAACTCGCCATCCTCGACGACGAAGTTGGAATCCTGCACGGCGACGAAATCGCCGAAGGCCTTTCTCAGGTGCTGGACACGGATTTCGGCCATGATTATTCCGGGAATTTGGAGACGATGATGAACATCACGGTGCCGGCGAGCATGGTGATGAAGGAGTAGGTGTAGAGCGACAGCGCGAAGGGCTGGAACAGCATCAGGAAGCCGATGGCGATCAGCGCTGTCGCGATGTTTTCCATCAGCCCGCGCCGTGCCCAGGCCGGCCAGCGCGATTTGCGGTTCCCAGGCTTGGTCAAGCTCATTTGCGCACCGCGCCGAAGGTGATGCCGCGCAGCAATTGCTTGCGAAGCAGGATGGTGAAAACCAGGATCGGCACCAGGAAGATCGTCGTGCCGGCCGCGACCGCCGGCCAGTCCTGGCCGCCTTCGCCGATGATGGTCGGGATGAAGGGCGGCGCGGTCTGCGCCGTGCCGGAGGTCAGGAGAGCTGCGAACGCATACTCGTTCCAGGCGAAGATCAGGCAGAAGATGGCGGTCGCGGCTATGCCGGTCGTCGCCTGCGGCAGCACGGTGCGCCAGAAGGCCTGCAGCCGCGTGTAGCCGTCGATCATTGCCGCTTCTTCATATTCGCGCGGGATCTCGTCGATGAAGCCCTTCAGCAGCCAGACAGCCAGCGACACGTTGACCGCCGTATAGAGCAGGATCATGCCGAGCGCGGTGTCCGACAGGCCAAGCTCGCGGTACATCAGATAGATCGGAATGGCGACGGCGATCGGCGGCATGAAGCGCGTCGACAGGATGAAGAACAGGAGGTCGTCGGCGAGCGGCACCTTGAAGCGTGAGAAGCCGTAGGCCGACAGCGTGCCTAAGAACACGGCGCAGAAGGTCGAACCGAAGGCGATGATCAGCGAATTGACGAAGCGCGGCAGGAAGTTGGACGGACCGGCGATCACCATGTTGCGCTTGCGCGTGGTCTCGTCGCAGAAGCCCGTCGCCGGACCCAGCGAGTTGATGTATTCCGGCGTCTGCCGGGTCCGCGTCGTGAACAAATTGCAGTAGCCCTCAAGACTGGGCTGGAACAGGATCTTGGGCGGATAGGCAATCGAATCCGGCGGCGTCTTGAAGCTGGTGGCGAAGATCCACAGCAGCGGCACGATCGAGATCAGTGCGTAAAGCACGATGATCGTGCCGGCGATCCGTTTCGAGTTGCTGCTCGGTGCGACGACCGAATGGGCTGTGGTCAGGCTCATCTCTGCTTCACCTTGTTGAGCGCCTTGACGTAGATGTTGGCCAGGCCGAACACCGCCACGAAAAGGATGATGGCGAAGGCCGAGGAATAACCGGTGCGCCAGCTTTCGAAAGCCTGCCGCTTCAGCGTTATCGAGGCGACCTCGGTCGTCGAGCCCGGCCCGCCGCCGGTCAACAGATTGACCATGTCGAACATCTTGAAGTTCTCGATGCCGCGAAACAGCACCGCCAGCATGATGAAGGGCAGCGCCATCGGCAGCGTGATCGACCAGAACTGCCGCCAGTTCGAGGCGCGGTCGACCTCGGCCGCCTCGTAGATGTATTCGGGGATGGAGCGTAGGCCCGCGAGGCAGATCAGCATCACGTAGGGCGTCCACATCCAGGTATCGACGATGATGATCGACCAGGGCGCCAGCGACACGTTGGAGAGCATCTGAATATTGGTCGGCGGGATCCTCGTGACGAAGGAGATCGCATAGGCGAACAGGCCGATCTGCGGCTCATAGAGGAAGCGCCAGAAATTGCCGACTACCGCCGGCGACAGCATCATCGGCACCAGGATCAGCGTCGTCCAGAAGGCGTGGCCTCGGAACTTCCTGTCGATCAGCCAGGCCAGCGTGAAGCCGATCAGCGTCTGCAAAAGGATCGTCCAGAACACGAAATGCGCGGTCGTCTGCATGGCGATCCAGATGTCCTTGTCGCCGAGGATGCGCTGGTAGTTGGCAAGGCCGAGATTTTTCACCACCTCGTTCGGGCGGTTGGCCCGGTAGTTGGTGAACGACAGATAGATCGCCCAGAACAGCGGGAAGATGTTGATGGCCAGCAGCAACAGGATCGTCGGCGAGATGAACAGCCAGGCGAGGCCCTTGTCGCTGATGCCCCGGACCTTGCGGGCCAACGGTTCCGGGGTCGCCCGGGCAACGTTCTCCGCGGTCCGATTGAGCATGGTGAGTCCTGCTTCGGTCACTTGGTCGTCTCTGTCATGGAATTTATCTGAACTGCATCCCGTGCCAAGGGGCGGCACGGGATGCTTGGCTTAGCTCGGGAGGAGCTGGTTACATCTTGCCATCGTCCTGGAAGACCTGGGTCCAGTCCTTGACCAGGCCGTCGAGCGCATCCTTGGCCGAACCCTGGCCGGCGACGACATAGTCGTGGAAGCGTTTCTGCGAAGCCTGCAGCAGCGGGGCGTAGCTCGGCTCGGCCCAGAAGTCCTTCACGATGGCCATCGAGTCGAGGAAGGTCTGCGCATAGGGCTGGCTGGCCGGGAACTTCGGATCCTTGACCACCGCGTTGAGGCACGAATAGCCGCCGAGCGACCACCATTTGGCCTGCACGTCCTTGTTGGCGAACCACTTGATGTATTTCAGCGCCGCCTCCTGCTTGTCGGAATAGGACACCACGGAGATACCCTGGCCGCCGAGCTGGGCGAACTGCTCGCCGTCGGGACCCTTCGGGTTGACGAAGTAACCGATCTTGTCGCCGCCGACATTCTCGTCCTTCTGCAGGCCCGGCCATGTGAAGGCGAAGTTCATGTGCATCGCCACCTGGCCGGATTTGAAGGCATCGACGCCTTCGCCCATGTAGCTGTTCGAGGCACCGGGCGGCGTGCAGCAATCATAGAGCGCCTTGTAGAACTCCAGCCCCTTGACCGACTTGTCGGAGTTGACGAAGCCTTCCATTTCATAGGGCTTCTTGGGGTTTTCGTATTGGAAGCCATAGCTGTAGAGCACGTCCATGGCGCCCATGGTGATGCCTTCGGAGCCGCGCTCGGTGTAGATCGAGGCGCCATAGACGGTCTTGCCGTCGATCTCGCGCTTCTGGAAGAACTCGGCGACCTGCTTCAACTGGTCGAAAGTGGTTGGCGGGCCGAGGTCCCAACCGTACTTCTCCTTGAATTCCTTCTGCAGCTCCGGCTTGGAGAACCAGTCCTTGCGGTAGGTCCAGCCGACGACGTCGCCCATGGCCGGCAGCGCCCAGTAGTTCGGCGTGTTCTTCGGCCATTCCGAATAGCCGACGACGGTTGCCGGCACGAAATCGTCCATGCTGATCTTCTCCTTGTCGAAGAAGTCGTTCAGCTTGACGTAATGGCCGTTCTCGGCAGCGCCGCCGATCCACTGGCTGTCGCCGATGATCAGGTCGCACAATTTGCCGTGCGAGTTGAGCTCGTTGAGGAAACGGTCGGCATAGTTGGTCCACGGCACGAACTCGAATTTCATGCCGATACCGGTTTCCTTGGTAAAATCCTTGGACAGTTCGACAAGCGCGTTGGCCGGGTCCCAGGCGGCCCAGCACAGGGTCAGGTCTTCAGCGTGCGCGACGTTCGCGACGGCTGTCGACGCTGTGATTGCCGAGGTCAGTCCCAACGCCAGTTTCAAGCTCGATTTCATGACTTCCTCCCATTTGCGAAACGCGCCCGGATGACGGTTTCAAAAAGCCCTCAACCCCTCTCCTCAGGGGCCCAAACATGGCGGCGCGGTTGCGCTGCAGATGTTTAGTAATTTGTTTAGTGATGCAATTTTTACTAAACAAGGCAAGCGAATTCGTTGCTGCGCCGCAGCATGCTTATGGCGATGTCTGAAAACGTTGGGAAAAGCGCGGGTCGCTGGCTGGTTTACCGAAGCTGTTCAGGCCGATTCTGACCGGGACGTGGGGCAGCCTCGGCTTTCAATCTACCCTTCTGGTGCTCACCATCACCTTGCGGATCGCCGGCGCCGGCGGCAGCAGCGCGCGGATATCGGCGAACGGGAACGACGGTTCGAAACGGAAGGCTTCGGCCGATGAGCCTTGCGCGCCGTTGCACTGGCCGGCGCGAAAGGCGTTCTGTGTCCGCGCAATGTCGACGAAGCGGTCGGGATCCTGCGATTGATGCATGCGGATCGCCTCGGCCTTGACGTCGGCATGGGCGGAAATGTCGACATAGTGCGTCGGCGAGAAACCGGTGCCGCCCATCGTGTCGGCATGCAGCACTGGGACGGCGAAAGACGCCGCGATACGAACGCCGTCCGACAGCGCGCGATGGTCTGCATGATAATCGTTGGGCGCATGCGTGATCACCAGATCCGGGCCGATTTGACCGATCAGTGCTTTCAGAGCTCCAATCAGCGCTGCATCGGCCACCAGCTCGCCGTCCGGGAAGTCGAGGAAGCGTGGCACTGCGCCTACCAGCGCGGCCGCGGCCGTTGCTTCGTCGCGACGGACACGAGCGAGAACAGCGGGATCACTTGTGCCGCCCCTGGCACCATCGGTGGCCATGGCAAAAGTGAGTTCTGCGCCTTGCGCAGCATAGGCGGCCATCGTACCGAACATGAAGATCTCGATGTCGTCCGGATGCGCACCGAGCGCCAGGATTTTCAAACCACTCTCTCCCCGGAATTGGAACAACGTGACGAACGGAATCCTGCTCGCCCTGATCGCCTACGCAAGCTATTCGGGTAGCGATGCCGTTGTCAAAAGCCTGGGCGGTCAGCTCACGATCTTCGAGATCGGCTTTTTCATAACCTTGTTCGCGGGCTTCTTCCTGTTCTTCACGCGGCCCGCGGGCGAACGCTGGCGCGATTTCTGGCGCACCAGAAGGCCATGGGCGGTGCAGGCGCGTGCCTGGGCGGGCATCGCTTCCGGCGTGCTCAGTGTCTACGCCTTCACCACCATTCCGCTGGCCGAGTCCTATGCGTTGATATTCCTGGCGCCGCTCTGCGTCACCATTCTCTCCACGGTGATCCTCAAGGAGAAGGTCGGCCCCTGGCGCTGGCTGGCAGTGGTCGCCGGTTTCGCCGGTGTCATGCTGGTGGTGCGGCCGGGCTTTCGCGAGCTCAATCTCGGCCACCTTGCCGCCTTCGGTGTTGCCTTCCTCGCCGCCACCAGCGTCATCCTGATGCGCTCGCTGGCGCAGCAGGAAAAGCGCACCACCATGCTCGGCGTGCTGGTCGGCTACGGCCTGCTGTTCAACGGCATCGGTGCCGCCGCCACCTCGTTCACCGTTCCCGACGGCAAGCAGTTGCTGTGGTTGGCGGCGGCCGGTGCCTTCACAGCAGGTGGACAATTCCTTCAACTGCTGGCCATGAAATACGCGCCTGCCAACCGGGTCGCGCCGACGCATTATTCGCAGATCGCCTGGGCGGTGATCCTCGGCGCGTTGTTTTTCCAGGAATATCCGGACGGGCTGTCGCTGGTTGGCCTGGCGGTCGTTGGCGGCGCCGGCCTGTTGACCATGGTGCGTGAGGAAGCGCGGCTGGGGACCGTGCGCTGGAACCCGTTTTCGCGTACCCGGCTTTGAACCGACTCTGGTTGCGCCGTGGCCGTAACCGCTGATATGCGGGCGCCATGACCACAAAACCCCTGCCGGAGCTTCCTGTGTCCGTCGTGCTGCCGGCGCTGAGGGAAGCGCTTGGCGATGGCAACAGCGCCGTGCTGGTGGCGCCGCCCGGCGCTGGCAAGACCACGCTGGTGCCGCTGGCGCTGCTTGACGCGCCTTGGCTCGGCGCCGGCAAGATCATCCTGCTTGAACCGCGCCGCCTCGCCGCTCGCGCCGCCGCTCGCCGGATGGCTGAGTTGCTTGGTGAGGAACCCGGCGCCACCGTCGGCTACGCCATGCGCATGGAAAACCGCATTTCGGCAAAGACCAGGATCGTGGTCGTCACCGAAGGCGTGCTGGCGCGCATGATCCTCGACGATCCCGAACTGCCCGGTGTTTCGGCTGTCATTTTCGACGAATTCCACGAGCGTTCGCTCGACGGCGATTTCGGTCTCGCTCTGGCGCTCGACGTGCAGGGGGCGCTCAGGCCGGATCTGCGCTTGGCTGTGATGTCGGCGACGCTCGACGGCGCGCGCGTCGCCAAACTCATGTCGGGCGCGCCGGTCGTCGAAAGCGAGGGTCGCGCCTTTCCCGTCGATATCCGTTATGACGAACGGCCGGCCGGCATCGCCATCGAGGACGCGATGGCCAAGGCGATCCGCGCCGCCCTTGCCGACGAGAGCGGCAGCGTCCTTGCCTTCCTGCCCGGCCAGCGCGAGATCGAGCGCACCGCCGAACGGCTGGCCGGCAAGGTCGGCACCGATACCGACATCGTCCCGCTCTACGGCATGCTGGACGGCAAGGCGCAGGACGCGGCGATCAAGCCGCCGCCGGCGGGCCGCCGCAAGGTGGTGCTGGCCACCTCGATAGCCGAAACCTCGATCACCATCGACGGCGTGCGCGTCGTCATCGATTCCGGCCTGTCGCGGCTGCCGCGCTATGAGCCGGCCAGTGGCTTGACCCGACTGGAGACCGTGCGTGTCAGCAAGGCTTCCGCCGACCAGCGCGCCGGCCGTGCCGGGCGCACGCAGCCAGGCGTCGCCATCCGGCTGTGGCGGGCCGAGCAAACGGCTGCACTTCCCGCTTTCACGCCGCCGGAAATCCTTGAGGCCGATCTGTCCGGACTGCTGCTCGATTGTGCTGCCTTCGGCGTTGCCGATCCGTCAGCGCTTGCTTTTCTCGATCCGCCACCTGTTCCGGCCCTCAATGAGGCAAGGGGGCTACTGCGCGCGCTGGATGCCATCGACGAGACGGGGCGCCTGACGGAAGCGGGTGCAGCGATGCGCAAGCTCGCTCTGCCGGTGCGGTTGGCGCATATGGTTGCCGAGGCAGCCGGCAGCGGCCATGCCTTCGAGGCGGCAATGTTCGCCGTGCTGCTTACCGAACGCGGCCTCGGTGGCCTCGGCGCCGATCTGGAGCGGCGGCTGATGCGTTTTCGCGGGGAAAGATCTCCGCGCGCTACCGCCGCCAAGCAGCTCGCCGAAAGGCTGGCAAGGCAGGCTGGCGGAGCAAAGGGCAGCGAAGCTGCGGCGGGCGGTCCCCTGCTCGTGCACGCCTGGCCGGATCGGGTGGCGAAGGCGCGCGGCGAGCGCGGCCGTTTCGTGCTGGCCAACGGCTCCGGCGCCATGCTCGACGCCGCCGACCCGCTGGCGGGCGAGCCGTTTCTGGTCGTCGCCGACCTGCAGGGCAAGGCACAGAATGCGCGCATCACGGCGGCAGCGGCGATCGGCGAGGACGATGTCCGTGTCGCGTTGGCGGACAGGATCGAGGCGCGCCGTGAAACGAGCTTCGATCGGGACAAGCGCGCCGTGCGTGTACGTGAAACCGTGCGCCTTGGCGCCATCACGCTCGCCGAGCGCATGCTGCCGCCGCCAACGGGGGCCGACGCCGACCGCGCCGTCCTCGATGCCGTGCGCCAGCACGGGCTGTCGCTGCTGACCTGGAGCAAGGAGGCGCAAACGCTGCGCCAGCGGCTTGGCTGGCTGCATCGCGGCCTGGGCGCGCCATGGCCCGATATGGCGGATGACGCCCTCGTCGAGCGCCTCGACGACTGGCTGCTGCCTTACCTCGCCGGCGCGGCATCGTTTGCCGCCATCGATGCAGGCGTTGTCTCGGCCGGGCTGGCCAGCCTCGTGCCGCATGATCTGCAGCGCAGGATCGATACGCTGGCGCCGACCCATTTCGACGCTCCGTCCGGCAGCCATGTGCCTATCCGCTATGACGGCGAATGGCCGGTGCTGGCGATTCGCGTACAGGAGCTGTTCGGCCTCGACCGCCATCCTTCGATCGCCAATGGCACTGTGCCGCTGACGCTCGAACTCCTGTCGCCGGCGCAC
>NZ_RZPF01000162.1:0-10145 GCF_004022735.1 Mesorhizobium sp. M7A.F.Ca.AU.001.01.1.1 | reverse complement strand
CCATCGTCATGTTCGGTTCGAGCAGCGGCGAGCTGACGCCCGTCGGATTCCGCCAGTTCGTTCCGGATCATGAAGGGGCAAGGCTTCAGACTTTTGCGTACTACACGTCTGGTCCAGGCATCGGCGAGGACATCGCCTCACTGCTCGCTCTGGTCGCAGCCGGCCGGCTCGAAACGCGCGTGGCCTTGACGGCGCCGTGGACAGACGTCGCTCAAGCGCTGGACGCACTGCGACAGCGCAGCTTCAGCGGCAAGGCTGTTCTCACCATAACAGGATGAGCATCCTGTTTTGTCACACGTGCTGGCCGCCATTGATGTGGATTTCCGAGCCAGTCACATACGACGCCTGCTGCGAGCACAGGAAAAAGATGATGTCGGCGACTTCGGCCGTGGTGCCAAGGCGCCTGAGAGGAATGGTCTCGACGATCTTGTCCGTGCCCGGCGACAGGATCGCGGTATCGATTTCGCCCGGCGCAATCGCGTTGACGCGGATGCCGTGCGGACCGAAATCATGCGCCATCTCGCGCGTCAGCGAGCCGAGTGCCGCCTTCGATGTCGCGTAGGCCGTGCCGGCGAAAGGATGCACGCGGGTTCCGGCGATCGAGGTTACGTTGACGATCGAGCCCTTGGCCGCCGCCAGTTCCTTGAACAGCCCGCGCGCCAGCATGATCGGCGCGAAGAAATTGACCTGGAACACGTCGCGCCAGACATGCATCGGCGTGTCGATCGAATTCATGCGGCTGTTGCCGTCCTTGAGCTTCGGCGAAATGCCGGCATTGTTGACCAGCGCATGCAACTGGCCGCCATGCGCTTCCAGCCGGTGGCGAATTTCGGAGACGGCGATGCCGACATCCTCCTGATCGGCGAGATCGACCTTGATGTGGTCTTCCGGCCCGGCCGGCCACGGGCAGTCCTCGGCGAAAGCCTGCCTGGAGCAGGTGATGACGCGCCAGCCCTCGCGCGAAAAACGCTTGACGGTGGCGTGGCCGATGCCGCGGCTAGCGCCGGTCAGCACGATGGTCTTTCGGGTGTCGAGCTCAGTCATTTCAGGTCTCCAGCCGGCAGATGTAGCCGAACGCCGCCGAGGTGGCGAGAGGCCGAAATGTCACCATTCACCTCAAAGGAGGAACCGGGAAGCCGGCTCGCCGTTGGTCCTTGAATGCGGAAAGGGTGCGGGGTTCTGAATCAATCTATCAGGACAAAGTCATGACACAGACAGCACCCCTCGACATCGCCACCGCCTTCACCAAAGCGTGGACAGGACACGACCTCGAAAAGGCAGCATCCTATGTCGCCGACGACGTCGTTTTTGATGGGCCGATGCAACAGTCGACTGGCAAGGCCCCCTACCTCGAGGGCCTGACCAAACTTTCACAGGATGTGACCGGTGTGCGCATGATCGCGGCCTTCGGAGACGACCACCAGGCGCTGCTAATGTATGACTTGATGACAGAGTCGTCCGGCGCGCTTTCCTGCGCCAAGCACCTCACCATCAGCGACGGCAAAATTCACAGCGACAAACTGACCTTTGACAGCAAGAAGCTGGGCAGCGCCAAACCAAAGGCGAATTAGCAGGTCTACTCAGCCGCCAAGGAGGTCGAGGATCGAGGTCTGCCGCTTCTTGCGCGGGCCGCCAACGTCGCCTGGCGGCACCGGGTGCTTGATCGACGCGGTGGCGCCGTCATCCCCCGGCATGGAAAGGCCATCGGCATCGACGGTTTGGGCGGGACGAGCCGCGCGGACCGGCGCTGGCGCTTGGGCAACCGGCGCTGCTGGCCGCGCTGGTGCCTGCTGGCCGACCGACGTGGACGGAACCGGCGCCGTGTTGTTCGCCGAGGGTATCTCGTCGGGGACGATTGTGTCGCCCGGCGTCGATTTCCAGGTGCCGGGCAGCGGCCGCACCGGCACACCTTCGTGGGCCGCAACCATGAACTCGTGCCAGGCCTGCGCCGGCAGTGCGCCGCCGGTGACCTTCTTCATCGGGCTGCCATCATCATTGCCGAACCACACACCGGTGGTGAGATTGGCGGTGTAGCCGACGAACCAGGCGTCGCGCGAATTCTGACTGGTGCCGGTCTTGCCGGCCGATGGCCAGGCGAAAGCCGCTTTCCGGGCAGTGCCGATCTCAACCGTGCCCGTCATCATCGAGTTCATCATGCCGACGATCTCAGGCTTGACGACGCGCGGCGCGCTGCCGCCGCCGCTGTCGTAAAGCACTTTGCCCTCGGTGGTCGTCACGCGCCGGATGAAATGGATGTCGGGCTTGTAGCCGCCATTGGCAAAGGGGACATAGGCCGATGTCAACTCCAGCGGCGTCACTTCCGAAGTGCCGAGCGCGATCGAGGTGTTGGCTGTCAGGTCGGACTGGATGCCCATGCGGTGCGCCGCCTCGACAACCGCGTTCGGCCCGACCTCCATGGTCAGCTGCGCTGCCACCGAGTTCAGAGACTTGGCCAGCGCAGTGGCCAGCGTCACCTTGCCGAAATACTTGCCGCCGTAATTGTCGGGCGTCCAGTTGCCGATCTTGATCGGCGCATCGTTGCGGATGCTGTCGGGCGTGCGGCCGGCTTCAAGAGCGGCCATATAGACGAACGGCTTGAATGCCGAACCCGGCTGGCGACGTGCCTCCGAAGCACGGTCGAACTGGCTGGTCGAATAGTCGTAGCCGCCGACCATGGCGCGCACCGCACCGGAATCGTCGATCGACACCAGGGCGCCCTGGCTGACGTTGAGTTTCTTGCCGCTGTCGTCGATCAGCCTGCGGATCGATTGCTCGGCGAGCTTCTGCAGGTTTAGGTCGACGGTGCTGTCGATGACGATATCGCCGCGTACGTCGCCGATCAGGTCGGGCAGTTCCTCCATGATGGTATCGGCGACGTAATTCTCCGAGCCGGTCCAATAGGACGGCGCACGCGTTGCCGGCGCGCTCATCGCCGAGGTCAGTTCCTTGGCGCTGATCTTGCCCTCGTCGCGCATGGCGGCAAGCACCAGCTGCGAGCGCTCCTCGGCGGCCTTCGGATCGCGTGCCGGGGACAGCCGCGACGGCGCCTTCAGCAGGCCGGCAAGCAATGCGGCTTCCGACAGGGTGACGTCGCGCGCGCTCTTGCCGAAATAGCGGCGCGAGGCGGCTTCGACGCCATAGGCGCCAGAGCCGAAATACACCCGGTTCAGGTACATTTCGAGGATCTGGTCCTTGGTGTGCTTGTGCTCCAGCCATAGCGCCAGCAGCACTTCCTGCACCTTGCGCTCCAGCGTGCGGTCGGGTGTCAGGAACAGGTTCTTGGCCAATTGCTGGGTCAGCGTCGAGCCACCCTGCGAGAAATGCCCGCCAAGCACATTGGTGACCATGGCGCGGGAAAGCCCGATCGGGTCGATGCCGAAATGCGAGTAGAAGCGCCGATCTTCGATGGCGATGACGGCTTCCGGGATATAGGGCGACATTTCGTGCAGGCCGACCGCCTCGCCGCCGCTCATGCCGCGATTGGCGAGCAATTGGCCATCTGCCGAGACGATCTTGATGTTGGGGGCGCGGTCGGGAATCGACCAGGTCGTCGCCGCCGGCATCTTGGCGCCGTAGTAGATGACGATGCCGGCCACGGCGATGCCGCCCCAGATGGCGAGCACGAAGCACCAGTAGAACAGCCGGCCGAGCACGCCGAACAGGCCGCGCCGGCTTCTGCCGCGCTTGACCCGCGACGATTTCCCTTTGGCCGGCTTGCGTTTTGCGGAGGCTTTGCGATTGCTCGGCACGACGCGATCCTCCTCGTTCACCGAAAGACCCGCCGAGGACCGCGCCTGCGGCGGCCCCTCGAAACTGGGTTCGATGCGACTGTCTCTGCGGTTCGCCATGCGCTGTGCTTGATGTCCCCGATGCCTATGGCGTTCGGGTTGAAGAGTAGATGCGGCGATTTAAGGGCGGGTTAAGTCGTGTTCGAATGCCGGCCTTGGGGTTGGGCAGCCAAAAACGCCAGCGTCTGCTCTTTGCAGGTTACTGACGCCACGCTGTTCGCTGTCTCGTTCAGATGGGCTCGAACTTCACATCCGGCTGGTCGGGACCGCCGGCTTGCCGCAACAGCGCGACAATGTGTTCGCCCCTGTCGACCGGCTGTCGCCTCCAGTTCGAGGCGTTCGTGACGTGCAGCCAGCCCTCGACCATCATGAAAAAATCCTCGGATTGATCATGTCCGGCGCCGAAGCGAAGCGATTTGTTTTCAGCGAATCGAACCAGCGCCGGATCGATCGACCTGTAGAGCACAGGCCAGTTGCCGCCGCCGGAATCCATATGAAACTTGTAGCTCGGGGCGAAATCCAGCCGTCGCCGCAAAAGGCTTCCGTCGAAAAAACAGAAGCCGGGCCACAGGAACCAGCCGCCTGGCGTCGGCGTATCGCGCCGCACGCTGCCGTAGAGGCTTTTGCCCTCCATCCGGGCGCGGATCGAAAACGGTTCAGTCGGAAAGATGTCATGATCGATGAAGCCGAACAGCTTCGGCCCGAACCTGGGCAAGAAATTCCGCACGATCCAGTTGAGCGCTTGACCGTGCGATCTGCTGACGACCAGCCTGTTCTTCGGCAATGCGACATAGGGGACATGCTGGCGACGGCAGAGATCGCGGATTGCTTCCCTTGCCTCGCCCTTGTTGCTGTTGTCGAAAACGATGTAGCTTTCGTGCTCGGCCAGGTATCGGCGTACCAGGTGGATCTGCCATTCGATCATTTCGGGCCGGTTGAAGGCCACGGTGGCGACGACCGCATCGCGGAATACCTGCTCTTGCCCCTGCAATTCGCTGACCGGTGCGGATGTCCTCAGAAAGCGAAACACCCGCCAACGATAGCGCAGCAGCGCCTCGCGCCTTGGCGGCCGGTTCAGCCTCTCCCACTCCGCCACGGTGATCGGGGGCTGATCGACGTCTTCCGGGGCGTCAGAAGCAACCATGTCGCGCCCCCGCATGGCTTAGTTCTGCTGGATCGAAATGCCCTTGTCGTCGATCTTGAGCTCGACGCCCTTGGGTTTGGTCTGCTCGCGATAGACATAGATGCCGAGCGCGATGACCACGACGACGAGCGCGCCGATGACGAGATAGAGCGTATTCTGTTTCATGGCGCGCTCTTTGCGTTGTCGAGCCTCAGGCTCGTTTCAGAACCTTGACCAGTACCAGCAGGATGATGGCGCCGATCGTGGCATGGATGATCGCGGCGAGAGTGCCGCGGCCGATGGAAAAGCCGATCCGCGGAAACAGCCAGCCGGCATGAACGCACCGACGATGCCCACGATGATGTTGCCGATCAGGCCGAAGCCGAAGCCGGAAACGATGAGACCGGCGAGCCAGCCGGCGATGGCACCGATGATGATGAAGACGAGCAAGCTTTCGACACCCATAGCGATTTCCTCCGAGCAAGAGGGCGACCGCGGACCGGAAAGCCCGAATCGGCCTCGACATCAACAGCTTAGGCTATTCGAAAGCAGCCGGCCTCACCAGCGGCGCGCTTATTGATCGTCGTCGTCGCTTGCGGCAGGGCGCCAGCTGGTCGGCTCGACCTTCTTTTGCGTGTGACTGTCGATATAGACCCACCAGCCGTCGTCGCGATATTGCGCGATGGATTCGTTGATGACGCCGTCGCTGTCCTTCCAGGTCACGGAGACCTTGGAGCCGTCTGTCGGCGCGGTCGCAATCGGCTTTCTGTCCGCCATGTCATTATCCCCAATTGCACCGACAAACTGAGCCGACAGAACGCGACGGCCTGTATCCGGTTCCAAACGGTCACCGGCCCGCGGAGCGCGCCAACGGCCCTCAGCTATGGGCGAAGATATCCTCTTCGTCCCAGCCCATCAGGTCAAGCTTGGCACGCGTCGGCAGGAAGCGGAAGCAGGCATCGGCCTCCTTGGTCCGCCCATCGCGCGCCAGCCGTCCGGCCAGTACATCGCGCAACCGGTGCAGATAGAGCACGTCGGAAGCCGCATATTCGAGCTGTTCGGGCGACAGCGTCTCGGCCGCCCAGTCCGACGATTGCTGCGCCTTGGACAGCCCGACGCCGAGAAGCTCGAAGCAGATGTCCTTGAGCCCGTGGCGGTCGGTATAGGTGCGGGTCAGCCGCGAGGCGATCTTGGTGCAGAACACCGGCTCCGGCATGACGCCGAACGCATTGTAGAGAACGGCAAGATCGAAGCGGCCGTAGTGGAACAGCTTGGTTACGCCACGGTTCCTCAGCAGGCTGACGAGGTTCGGCGCCTTCTTCTGGCCGGGCGCGATCTGGATGACGTCGGCGCTGCCGTCGCCGGGCGAAATCTGCACCACGCACAGCCGGTCGCGATGCGGATTGAGCCCGAGCGTTTCGGTGTCGATGGCCACTGCCCCGACATTGTAGTGCGAGAGGTCGGGCAGGTCGTTTTTATGGAAACGGATATCGGCCATTGTCTTCTCCGGTCGAGCCCTACAGTGCCCCCTGACCCGCAGGGGATGCTGCAGCGCTTTATCTTGTGGCCCGTCCTCGCCGCGATCGGCTGAAAAATCAACAGGAAAACAGGGGTTCCGCTGCTCAGCGCGTCAAGGCATCGAGAATCCGCGCCCAGGAGCGCTGGCCCTTGTGGAAGGAGCTGAGCTCGTATTTCTCGTTGGGCGAGTGGATGCGGTCGTCGTCGAGGCCGAACCCGACCAGCAGCGATTCCATGCCGAGATAGGTCTGGAAATCGCCGACAACCGGAATGGAGCCACCGCTGCCCGTCGTAACCGCCGGCTTCGGCCATTCGTCGGACAGCGCATTCTTGGCCTTGGCCAGGAAGGGCGAGTCGTAGGAAAGCTGGATTGCCGGCGAGCCGCCATGCGGATGGAATTCGACGGAACAGTCGGCCGGAATGCGCTCCTTGACGAACTTCTGGAACGCGGCCCGGATTTTTTTCGGGTCCTGCTTGTGGACAAGGCGAAACGAGACCTTCGCCGAGGCTTCGGCCGCGATCACCGTCTTGAAGCCCTTGCCGGTATAGCCGCCGATGATGCCGTTGAACTCGGCCGTCGGCCGCGCCCAGGTCAATTCCAGCACGGAGCGGCCCTTTTCGCCCGACGGGATCGACAGGCCGACCGGTCCCAGGAACGTCTCGGCAGTCTCGCCGAGCGTCTCCCATGATTTCAGGATCTGCGACGGCGTTTCCTCGACGCCATCATAGAAGCCGGGAATGGTGATGTGGCCGTCCTTGTCGTGGACATCGGCCAGCACCCTGGCCAGGACGCGGATCGGGTTGGCGGCGGCACCACCATAGAGGCCCGAATGCAGGTCGCGGTCGGCGGCCTTCACCGTGATCTCCTCACCCACCAGCCCGCGCAATCCGACGCAGATCGACGGCGTGTCGCGATCCCACATGCCGGTATCGCAGACCAGCGCGAAATCGGCCTTGAGTTCGCCGGCATTGGCCTCGAGGAACGGCTTCAGCGAAGGCGAACCGGATTCCTCCTCGCCCTCGAACAGGATGGTGATGCGGCAAGGCAGATTGCCATGCACCTGTTTCCAGGCGCGGCAAGCCTCGACGAAGGTCATCAACTGGCCCTTGTCGTCGGCCGACCCCCGACCGACGATCACCTTGTGGTCCGGCCCGACCTCCTTGACAGCAGGCGCGAACGGATCGCTTTCCCACAATTCGATCGGGTCGACCGGCTGAACGTCATAATGGCCGTAAAACAGCACATGCGGCGAACCGGCCGGGCCGTCATGGTGCGCAACCACCATCGGGTGGCCGGGCGTGTCGCGAACGCTGGCGTCGAAGCCGATCAGCTCGAGTTCGGCCACCAGCCATTCCGCCGCCTTGCGGCAGTCGGCGGCATAGGCTGGATCGGTGGAGATGGACTTGATCCTGAGCAAGCCGAACAGGCGCTCGAGGCTCTGGTCGAGATTCTTGTCGAGACGGTCGAGGACGGGGGAAACTGCGGACATATGTGAAGCCTTTCGATTCAGAACCGGAACCGTAAAGGCATGACGGGAAAACGAAAAGCCCGCGATCATTGGACCACGGGCTGCAAACGTCTCTGCGAGGCAAAAAAAGACCGCCGTGGTGGAGGGGGAACCACGGCGGCCTTCTACTCGAAACGATGCGGCAGCCCGGAGAGGGGGGATAGGCTGCCGCAGGTGTCCGGGATAGGCGGGGGACGGGCCTTGCTCCGGACTCGGCGAAAACTGCCGATGACGTGTATTTGGGTCTCTGAACGTGGCGATTCAAGGGCACGAAAATTACAGTTTTGTAACATGGGCGTGAGCAGGGTGACGGCGATCTGTCAGGGTGTTGCCGGAACCGATAGTCGAGGCTGCCTTTGGCATGGACCAAGCCGCCGCGCCGCGCTATCCCTGCCGGCATGAAAAAAGGCGATCATCTCTTCCTTGTCGACGGCTCCGGCTACATCTTCCGTGCCTATCACGCGCTGCCGCCGCTGACCCGCAAATCCGACGGCCTGCCGGTCGGCGCCGTTTCCGGCTTCTGCAACATGCTGTGGAAGCTGATGCTCGACGCCCGCAATACCGATGTAGGCATCGTGCCGACGCATTTCGCCGTCATTTTCGACTATTCGTCAAAAACCTTCCGCAACGACCTCTACCCCGAATACAAGGCCAACCGCTCGGCACCGCCGGAAGATTTGATCCCGCAATTCGGCCTGATCCGCCAGGCGACCAGGGCGTTCAACCTGCCCTGCGTCGAGATCGAAGGCTACGAGGCTGACGATCTGATCGCCACCTATGCGAGGCTCGCCTGCGAAGCCGGCGGCGATACCACCATCATCTCCTCCGATAAGGATTTGATGCAACTGGTTGGCGATACGGTCGCCATGTACGACCCGATGAAGGACCGCCAGATCGGAATTCCGGAGGTCATCGAGAAATGGGGCGTGCCGCCGGAGAAGATGGTCGACCTGCAGGCACTGACCGGCGATTCGGTCGACAATGTGCCTGGTGTGCCCGGCATCGGGCCGAAGACGGCGGCGCAACTGCTCGAACAGTTCGGTGACCTCGACACGCTGCTGGCCCGGGCCGGCGAGATCAAGCAGGACAAGCGCCGGGAATCGATCATCGCCAACGCCGACAAGGCGCGCATTTCTCGTCAGCTGGTGACGCTGATGAACGACGTACCGGTGACCGAGGGTCTGGAGGATTTCGTCCTGCACGCGCCCGACGGCCCGAAGCTGATCGGTTTCCTCAAGACCATGGAATTCACCTCGCTGACCCGCCGTGTCGCGGAAGCGACCAGCACCGAGGCCGGCGACGTCCAGGCCGTCGCGGTCACCGTCGAACGCGCCGATCATGCCCATGGCCCGGACGTTGGCGCCGGTTTGCCGCCGGTTGCCCGAAACGCGCCTGGCACTGAACCGGACGAAGCCGGCGGGACGGCGGAGACGTCAAAACAAGGCGATACCCCCTCCCTGCTCGCGGCACTAAGGCTGGAGCGCGCGGCCACCGGCAAGATCGACATTTCGGCCTATCACTGCATCCGCGATATCTCGACCCTGAAAGCCTGGGTCGCCGAGGCACGGGAGGCTGGCATCGCCGCCTTCGACGTCAGGGCGACATCCGCCGATCCGATGCAGGCGGAACTGATCGGCATGGCCATCGCCACGGCTCCCGGACGCGCCGCCTACATTCCCTTCGCCCACATGAGCGGCAATGGCGACCTGCTCGGTGGTGGCGCGCTCGAAAACCAGATTCCGCTGCGCGAGGCGCTGGCGGTGCTGAAACCGCTGCTCGAAGACAGATCGGTTCTCAAGATCGCGCAGAACCTGAAATACGATCTTGTCATCATGAGCCGCTACGGCATCGATGTCGCACCGTTCGACGACACCATGCTGATCTCCTACGTGCTCGATGCCGGTACGCCCCATGGTCACGGCATGGATGCGCTTGCCGAAAAGTGGCTCGGTCATACTCCTCTTCAGCTCAAGGACGTGACCGGCTCGGGCAAAAGCTCGGTCGGTTTCGATCAGGTCGACATCGACAAGGCGACGGCTCATGCCGCCGAAGACGCCGATGTGACGCTGCGGCTCTGGCTGGTGCTGAAACCGCGGCTTGCCGCCAAGGGCCTGGTGTCGGTCTATGAGCGGCTGGAGCGGCCGCTGGTGCCGGTGCTGGCGCGCATGGAACAGCGCGGCATCTCGGTCGACAGGCAGATCCTCTCGC
>NZ_RZPF01000161.1:0-10152 GCF_004022735.1 Mesorhizobium sp. M7A.F.Ca.AU.001.01.1.1 | reverse complement strand
CTCTTGGAGATAGCGGTTGTTCGCCTCGAGCAGATCCTGCACGCGCCGCTTGTTCCCTGCTTCCATGGCGGCGCCGACTGCGGCGCACATCATCCGGTACTCATCGGCATTGTCGCGCTTCAGTTCGGCCACGTAGTTGTCATCAGTTCGCTCGTTGATGACCCTCATGAAGGCGAGCAGTGCGGCGTCGAGGTGTTCCTGTTCGGTCATGGCTTCACCTTGTCGATGTTCTGGTGGATGACGTGCGACCAACTGGTGACGCAGACCCACGGGTTGGTGTCCCAGGAGCCGACGCCGTTGATGCTCTCCCAGAGAGAGCGATAGGACAGCACGGCGTTCTCGTCATGGTAAGGCACGACGCTGTGCGGATGATCCTTGCGATAGTCCTTCCAGCCGAACTGGCCGACGTGATCGGGGATCTTGCCTTCGTATGGTATGCGCTCGATGCCTTCCGCAATGGTGCCGGCCTGGGTGATGTCGTGCAGCTGCTCGACGCGCACGCCGGTCACCGGCAGCGTCATGCGGGAGAACCTCTTGAACATATGCATGGGGCGCGCTTTGTCGCGCTGCCATTCCGCCGGCCAGCTATGGTCGAACGACGGTTTGGCATCCGCAGAATACAGGAGGTATTTCTTGTATCCCGGGCCTGCGGACATCGCTTCGATCTCCTCGCGGACATAGAGGCGATCGCCGACGGCATGAGGCAGGAAGGGTGAAAGTTGCCTGGTGATGTCGTCCCAGTTGTCGGCACCGACATGGCCTTTCCAGCACCAGTGCCGATACTCACTGTCATGCAGTCGCTTGCCCTTCCAGTCGTAGACCTGGAGGTGCGCGGGCTGAGGATTCAACACTCGACGGGTTTGTGTCTTGGTGCCGGCGAGCAGGGCTCGCACCATAGGCGCGCTGAAAGGAATTGGCCGATCCATCAGCGGTTCCACCACGGTGTCTGCGGCTCCGACCAAGTCGAGCCATAGGAGTTGACGACGGACGATGGCTGCTCGACACGGCCGAACGTTCTGTAGACCGGCTGGACTGGCAACGGGTCGCTCTCGTTGGCGCGCGTGATGTAGCCTTCGAGGCGCGCGACCTCGAGACTTTTGGTCATTAGTTCAGTCTTCAAGTCGGCGACGGCGGAGCTTTGCCGATCGCGTTCTTGCAAGGCCACTTTCATGGTGGCTTCACTGGTGGCCGCTTTCTGTTGCAGTAAGCGCTTCTCATCGTTGATGGTCGCAACCCGGAGTTCGAGATCGGCCTTCGTCACTTTCTTGCTCATCGGGTTCTCCATGTGATCGGTTGCTGGTCTCTTGGAATGCGATGCAGTCCGCGAGCCATCGGATGCTTGGGCGCACCGCTCCGTGTCGTGCCAAGGCAGATCAGTTCGACGCCGAGATTGAGCGCTCGCTCGATGAACCAGAATGATGGATCCTGACCATCGTTGCCCCATGCGGCGAGCATCTTGCCGCCGTGGTTGTGCGCATAAAGGATTGCCGCGTGAACACTGTTGAGGTTGTAGGGGCCGACTGGGTCTTCCGCCTTAAACATCACGGCTGGCGACGAGGAGCGGAAGGCATAGAGATTGACGATCAATAGGCCGCCGTAGCCCCACAGCTTCGCAAAATGGATCAGCGCCAGGATTGTCGGATCATTCTTCTGATGGTCTGCCGTGCTTGGGTTGAGCATGCAGACGACCAGCATTGGAAGGTCGGCATTCCATACGCGCCGGAGCTCGTAGCGATAGATGTTGTCCCAGCCGCCGAAGACGGCCGTCATCTGCATGTCGTCGAACAGACTGGGTTGCGCCAGCGCGTTCATGCGACCGCCCTCCAATTGGGGAATGGGATTTCCTGCTCGCGAGGCCACCAAGCGTAGCGCCATCCCTGGAAGCCCTTCACTGGCCCCGGAATGGTGACAGCCACCGCATCGCCGCGCCGGCAGATGCACCATTGGTCAACCCCGTGATATGGCGGAGAAGCATCGAGATCGGCTGCGTCCATGTAGACGCCGCGGACGCCGTCGGAGCCGTCCTTCAGATCGAAGCTGAGTCCGCGCAGCGCAGTGACCGGCGCATACCCGCGTAGCCGGCCATGGGCGACCACATAGAGGCGATCGCCGACGTTGATTGGCGGGCGTGAGCGGGACGTCAGATACCAGCCCCATTCGGTGCCTGACCATGCGGCCCCGACTGGGTCGCCTTCAGCGATCCATTCTTCCCAGAAGGTCTTGGGGCAGGTAACGACCAGATCAGACATTGGCCACCGGCGGATGGATTATATCGCCGTCGGCATCCATGAGCGGATTGGCCGGCCAGCCATGGGCGCGGATATTGAGCGAGCGCAGTCTCCGGTTATAGGCTTTGAAGGCGAGGGAGAACGGCGTCGTCAAAACGGCCTGCACGGTCCAACAAACCGGCCAGATCCCCCATGCGAGGAAGAAGGTGACCGCCGGATGCGCGCCGGCGAAGGTGAAGAAGTCGTTCATATCATCCTGCCTTTTTCTTTCCCTCGAGTTCCGGGAACAACGCATGGAGCCGATGGTGGCACTTCGGACAGAGCCAGACGACTTCCAGCGGTTTGGTGTAATCTCTGTGATGAGCGTGAACCTCATCGTCTCCGCAAAATTCGCACGGTTGTTTGAAGAGTCTGCCGTCGCGCACCGCATTGCTAACGGCGGTCTGCGCCTTATAGGCAACCGGGTTCTCTTCTCGCCAAGCCATCGTTATTTTCCTCGCCTTGGCTTTCCGGTCTGGGCGCTTGGCACGATTGCGATCATATTCCTGCACCGCCGGGTTTGTTCTTGCGCGCTCTCGCACGCGGCGCTTGACACACTCTTTGCAGGTGCTGTGTTTGTCGTAGAAATCATCGACGATCTTATCCTCGGAACAGTTCCTGCAGATCATTAGAACGGCACTTCGTCGCCCAATCCGCCACCACCAAAGCCGCCGCCGGATGAACCGCCACCTCCGGACGATCCGCCGCCGCGCGACGACTGGCCTCCACCAGAGTTGCCGCCACCGCCACCGCGATCATCCTGGCGCTCGCTGCGGCCACCGTCGCCATCATTCTTGGCGCCGAGCAGGTACAATTCCCCATTGAATGGCGCGATGACGACTTCAGTCATGTACTTGTCGTTGCCGGCTTGGTCCTGCCATTTTCGGGTTTGCAGTTCCCCGAAGATGCCGACCAGGCTTCCCTTCCTCACGTACTTCTCGACGATGCCGACCGTGCCCTGATTGCGGACGGCAATGTTGTGCCACTCGGTTCGCTCCTTGCGCTCGCCGGATTGCTTGTCCTTCCAGGACTGGCTCGTAGCGATGGAGAAATTCGCCACCTTGTCGCCGTTGTTGAAGGATTTGATCTCGGGATCTTTGCCGACGTGGCCAACGATCAAGACCTTGTTGATACCACCCATCAAACACCCGCTTTCTTGTTCAGCGCGGCATTAACTTCGTTTGCCGTCGCATTTCGATCTTCAGTCACATAGGCGTCGACGATGGTCGTGCACTTGCCGCAGAGACACATGTCGCCCTAGACGGATGACATCCCGCCCTCGCGCGGCGTGCCGGCGCGCACGGTCTCCATGGCCATGTCGTGCAGGGACGCGCCTTTCGGAATTGCCTCCGCCGGGTCCATGTCGAATGTCATGGCGCCGACGCAGCCGTCGCACCGGAAGTGAGCTCGGATTGAGGAGAGAGTCATCTGCTCAACATCCGCACGAAAAGTAGATGGCGCGCTTGGTGATTTTCTGACCGGTGACGACCTCGACGTGATCCCAGAATTCAGGCGGGATTTTGCCATGAGCGTCTTGGCCGTTGAAGTGCAGGTAGTCGTCATCCCAACTTTCTGCACCATCGCCGACTGCGGCGGCCATGACAGCCTCGTAGCCAGGGCAATCAGAGTTTTTCACAAACTCGCGGAGCCATGCTTCAGAAGTTTCCTTGTTCGGCGGCGCGGGCGCAACGTAGTGTTCGTCAGCGTCTGCGTGAAACGTCGCCTCTTCCGGGAATGATGGATGGCTCCAGACGTGCCGTAGCGACGTGATGGTGCGCGGAAGGACGACGAACCAGAAGCGCTGGCCGGACTGAACAAGACCGCCTAGGAACGGGTCAACTATACCGGTGGCGTCATGGCGCGCCGGGACAGCGCAGCCCTTCTCGATTTTGACGCGCTCGCCCGGGCGAAGCCTGACACCGGCCACGACCGGCTCAACAGCAAGGTGGATGGCGTCTCGTCCGCTGTTGTCGGGGATGGGGTGCGTTCCGAGTGTTTCAAGGGCGTCGGTTGCCACGGTGTGCTTGTTGGCCATTTTCGCATCCTTTGTCATTTCACAGCCCACCCCAGGTCTGCGGCCGTGTTCCTGAGAATGTCTGCCAGCATCGGATCGATCTTGTACTTGTCGATCGAGTAGGAGAGGTTCATCGGCTCCCCGGCGTCTCGATCGACATTGGCTGCTCGCCAATCGCAAAACATTTCCACGAGACTCATCAGCGTCATGCCGGAGATGCCGCGCTCCAAGTGGAATTCTGGATGGTGGTCGTTATTCGCGTGATGGTGCGTGATCATCTCGCCGAGCATCGCCGTCCGCCGGCGCGCCTCATCAGTCCCATGCGGCGCCGGCCCGTCTCGTTCGATGATGGTCATCAGTTCATCCAGCGGACCTTTCTCGGTCGGTGTAAACTTCGACATGTCATGGAATTCCGCGCGGACATCCATGAGGTGGCAGAAATGATGAATGGCCTTGCGGACGTGTCCGATGTGCCTGTTCGTGCTTTCTGTTGAATCGGCCATGGTTACACACGCATCGGCATGAGAACGTACAGCGAGGCCGGATCCTTGTCTGTCGTGATGACCGTTGGGCTGCCGGCGTCGGTCAGGCTCATGCGGACTTCGCCGGCGCCAATGACGCTGCATATGTCACTGAGGTATTTGGCGTTGAAACCGATCTCGAGTTTGGCGCCGGAGTAGCCAATGTCGATGTCTTCTTCCGCCGACCCGTGGTCGGGATTGTTGACCGCCAGGCTCAGCTTGGTTTCCTCGAACGTGAGCTTGACCGCGCGGCCGCGCTCATTGGAGATGGTAGTGACGCGGTCCGCGGAAGCCGACAGCGCTTTGGAGTCGACCGTGGCGATCGTATTGGTCAAAGCTGGGATGACGCGGCGATAGTCAGGGAAACTGCCATCAATGAGTTTGCTCGTGAGCACCGTGGTTCCCGACATCACCCGGATTTTGTTCTCACTCACCTCGATCTTGACCGCTTCGGCGCCGGCGCTCTTGGCCAGCGTAATGATCTCGCCGACGGTCTTGCGCGGAACAATGATTGGCGGGAAGTTCTCGACGTCGCCGCTCGGCTCACGGAAAGACTTGGCCAGCCGATGCCCGTCGGTTGCCACGAAGGTGATGGCGCCAGGGTGTTCGCTGTCGTGATTGAAATGCACGCCATTGAGGTAATAGCGGGTTTCCTCCGTCGAGATGGCGAACTGAACCTTGGACAGCGCCTCAAGCAGGACGTCACCGGCGAATTCAATGGTGTGCGAATAGTTGCCGTTCGACATCACGGGATAGTCCGTCTCAGGCAGGGTCTGCAGCCTGAACTTCGACCGGCCGGCGCCGACGCTGGCAACCTGGCCATCCTTCTCGCTCTCGAAGGTGACTTCGGCGCCCGGGGCCATCTTGCGCAAGATATCGCCGAGCAGTCGGCCGGGCACGGAGGTCGCACCGGGGCTTGTCACATCTGCCTTGAATTCCAGAGATATCTCCAGATCAAGATCGGTCGATTTCAGCGTGACGGTATCGCCCCTTGCGGCGATGACCACATTGCTGAGGATCGGAATCGTGTTCCGGGATTCTATGATTTTCCCTGCGACGCTCATTGCGTCAGCGAAGGCCTTCGCGGCTGCGGTGAATTTCATAGCGGAAACATCTCCTGGGTCTCGTATGCCGCCACAGGCGGCAGTTCCTGGGCCGGTGGCGTCTCGGGCAGGCTGTTGGCTTTGAACTGCCTGTTGAGGTCGACGCGCTCGTTCTCAAGCCGCTGGTCGACCTCTCGGCGCTCCATCTCGCGACGGACGGTGAAGACGACGTCCTCGCCGAAATCCTTCTTTAAGATCCACGTTAGCATGGACCATTCAACGTCCTTCCACGGCGTTCCCTTGCCGCCGTTGTAGTAGGTGTCGCCAATCTTGCAGGTTGGGATCGGCGCCGGGTTGTTGGTGAATTTCACCAGCTGCTCGATGGCGTGGCCGGCGTTCAGCATGTCTCGCACGGTATGCGCCGTGACGTAGGAGTCCGGCTGCGCCCGATGCGGTGGCATGCACAGTTCGCGGTCGATGCCCTCCGGCCGCAGGTAATAGCGCAGGCCGTTGTTCTTGAATGTCGGTGAGTCAGGATAGAGGTTGAGGGCGCACCGGTAGGTATCGATCCACGGAGCCTTGCCGGTGATCTCCTCGCTCAACCATTTGCGCTCGAATTCAGCCCCATGGGCGGCGTAGGCGACGACGTCGACATCGAAGACCAGCGGGTGAACCTCGCGCCACACCGGCGCGCCGACGACGTCGCAATCCATGATGTGGTGGACCGCCATTGTCTCGGCCGGAATGGGCTGCAGGGGATTGACCAAGTATCCCTTCCCTGGTCGCACCTCCCATTGCGTCGGCTCGCCAAACAAATCGGTCCGGGTCGCGACGACGTCGGTGTATCCGATCTCCACGATGCCGTTCGGCTCGGGCTCGGAGAACAGTGTTTCCAGATCGACGACCCGCACCGTAGGTGGCGACTCGACTGGAGGGTTGGTCATCTCGGATGGGTTGAAGGTGTCGTGCGCGGTCATAGGTCAGATGATCCTGAAAATGAGGTGTCGATGTCGGCATGGATTTCGTCGAGCAGGCCGTCGGCATCGGTGTCGCCCTTGGCGCGCGCCATCTGCTTGTCATAGATCGACTTGGCCAGCGCACGGTCGACGCCGCCCTTCGGTGCGCCGCCGTTGTCCTGCCAGAACATGGCGGAGGCCTTGTCGACATTGGCCTCTGTCTGCATGCGGGCGAGACTCGACGCGTACTTTTTGAACAGTTCGGCGGGAAGGCGCTGGATGGCGCCCTCGCTCTTCCCGCCGTCATCGCTCTTGCTCCGGTCATCGGAACCCTGCGATGAATTGGTGGAGCGGCTGTCATCAACCGGGGATGAGTTTCCGCCGCTCCGGCCAGCATCGTCAGATGCCGGCTTTGCTGAGGCCGCTTTCGCAGATGACGACGTGGTCTTTTCCGTAACCGCCGCTGTGCGCTGTACCTCAGTTTTCAGAATCTCTCCGGTCTTCGGGTCGATCGTCTCCATGGCGACCTGGCCGGAGTTGGTCAGTTGCTTCACGTTGTCGGGATTGAAGCCGTCGGCCGATTGCCTGCCGCCGAAGCGCTCGTTGAGCGATGGAGTGATATCCCGCGCAAGCTGTGCCTGGCGCTCCATGCCGATCTCATAGAGTTCATCATCACCAAGAACGCCCATGATGGCACCGGGTTTGTAGACCCGTGGCCATTCGCGACTTCCGCGGTAGACCAGCATCTTGGTATAGGTGGCCGGCCGCCAAGGTGAACCGTTACCGGTCGTCTTCCACTCAGCGACCGACCCATCCATGATCTTGAAGCGCGGGTGGCGGTAGCCTGGCTTCAGTTCCGCGATGATGTCATCTGGGAGGGGCTCGTCGCAAAGATAGATGTGGTGCTGCTCGCTCCGCGGATCGCCGGTGAAGTAGTGGTGGAGTTTGATGTGGAACAGCGATTCGAGGACGGCCGCAATCACCTTGCCTTCGAACCCGAGCCGGCCGTGGACGATGGCGGCGCAGGCGAGCAAAGCAAATGGTGAGATGTTCCAGCGGTCCGCTTGTTCGACAACGGCAAACACGTTGGCGACAATTACGTCGCGAGGCAGATCGGTCTTCTTGTTTGCCGGCCCTTCAGTGCGAAGGCTTTCCGGAACCAGACTCGATGATGCAATGCGCTCCGTGAGCGTCCAAAGGTATTCCAAGCGGGTAGGATCAATCGCGGCCGAAGGCCGGTACGTCTCGCCCTCTGGCTGGCGGGTAATCTCGTTCAAGCTGCTAACTCCTGCTCTATGAGGGCAAGGCGCCGCTCAGCCTGTGTTCTCGACCACGGCGTGCGCCGCACGAATCCGCCGTCGCCAGAAAGGTTCTTCGGGCCAGGCCAGTACCCGGTGTCCAGCGCCTTCCTAAACAGGCGCAGCGCTGCATGGTTCTCGGCGGTGCCGGCGTCGATCTCTTTCGGGTCGACGGTGTCGATGCGCACGCAATGCGGACGCTTCTGTTCGACGTAGACGAGATAGAAGTTTTCCATCTGTCGGCGCAGAACGACGCTCATGGCCTCGTTCACGAGGGCGGCCTGTTGGTGATACCCTCTTTCCCCGAGAGCGCGCGAGATGCCATCGTCGGTGATGTCCGAAACGCATTTCAAATCAGCGGCATCGGAATCGTTGGGAACCGCATCCGGCCGGCTCTTCAGCCATATCCCAGTTTCAGGATCCTGCCAGAACAGCGAGAGCTCGACCATGCCGTTGAGGATGCCGCCCTGCACCGGCGGCTCAGCGGCCAGCGTCTTCGACATGCCCTTGATGTACTCGAGTTGCTCTGGCTTGAGGACTGTCAGTCCTTCCAGCGCACGCTCAGCCAGCCACTGCTTGCAAGTCGCGTTGTTCCCATTCCAAGCGCGACCGTCCGGCGCCTCAGTAGGGCGTATGACGAAGAAGTTGGAGAAGTCGGCTTCTCCAAGCAGCAAAAAGTGCGCTGCACGGCCCAAGATGGTGGCCTCGGTGTCCTGGAATTCCTGCCGGTCAGGGTTTAGCGGCGACTTATCCCAGTAGTGGGCTAAGCTCTCATTGAAGATGGTGCGCAATCCACTGGAACTGATCGATGGCCCGTCCGTCGGCTGACCGTGATAAAATTCCATAGGCACATTTTTATATGCGCCAGACTCGGTGATCTTGGTGCCAGGAACGTATTCACGTATCTCAGTCATGTCCGTTCCCTCATAGGCTGCGTTAGTGCGCGCTCCACCGACCAACCGCGGCGGAGGCGCTTATTAATCTCATTTGAGGAGATGCCGACCGCTGAAGCCCACTCGTGGCTAGTTTTGGTCTCACCGCGAAATTCTATCCGCCGAACTACACGCGTATTCTTCGCTTGCTCAGGTCGGGTAGCCCAGGCCACATTGCCAGGCTCATAGTTGCCGTCATTTTCTTTGCGCTCGATAGAGTGCTTTGACGAGAGGCGCATACCTAGATCGGTGATGAAGCATTCGAAGCCACCGCGCTCACCATCTCCATGCAACCACCTGTCGCAAACCTTTATGCCGCGACCGCCATAATCGCTAAAGCGCTTTACCCTTGGGTTTAGACACCTGTTTTTCATGCCTGCCCAAATTCGCCATTCCCGAGTATGGGAGAGACCATGCGTCGTTCTGATTTCTCGGTTTTTGTCGACAAGCAGACACCCGCAGCTACGCGTGACTTCCGTTGAGACGAGATAGCCCTTAGTGATGATTTCGTTCCCGCATTCGCATGCAAACACAAACGCATGATCCGATCCCATTCGACCGGCATACGAAGCAGCAGTGAGCCGATTGAATTTCCGCCCAGTTATATCTTTGAAGAGTGGGTGAATGGGCTTCTGTTCGATCACCAGTTTCCCACGCTTGCGCCTGTCGCGCCGCGTTTGACTATCGAACAGTTCCATGATGGCGGCAGAACTCATGCTCACTCGTCAGCATCCTTCTTGATGACGCGGATGAAGCCAACACCGGACGTTCGCCAAAAGCGTCTATACCGAAGATGAAACCAGACGCGACCGACCTGGGCCTCCCACGCAGTCGCTCCCTTGAAGCAGACGAACGTCATTCTGCGGCCTCCAGCGCTTGCTCCTGGCGAATGGACCCATCTTCTATGACAATCGCAGTCGGCCGCGTGCTATCAACCGTCTCGACGAATACCTGGAGGTCATGCTCGATCGCGAACTGCTCAAGCAGCGCCCACGACTTCTTGTCGAGAAGGCTGCCGTCCTTGATGATGGCGACCTTCAGTTTCGGGCTCATTGCCGCGGCGATCGCGACAGAAACCCGGATCTTCTCCGCCTGCGATGCCTGATCGAGTGGCTGACCAT
>NZ_RZPF01000160.1:0-10166 GCF_004022735.1 Mesorhizobium sp. M7A.F.Ca.AU.001.01.1.1 | reverse complement strand
GGCGGGTGGGTGGCGATGCAGGCGTCGCTCCAGCCGAGCACGGCGTGCAGGCGGTTTTCGCCTTCCAGCGCGTCGCAGCCGGTGCCTGGCTGGCGCCTGTTGCAGGCGCTGGCGGTGTCGTAGAAATAGCTGCAGCGCGTGCGCTGCAACAGATTGCCGCCGACGGTGGCGGCGTTGCGAAGCTGCGCCGAAGCGCCCGACAGCAGCGCCTCGGCCACCGCCGGATAGGATTTGGCGAACGCCGGATGGTAGGCAAGGTCGGCGTTACGCACCAGCGCACCGATGCGCAGGCCACCATCGTCCAGCCGTTCGATGCGGTTGAGTTCCGGCAGCCGGGAGATGTCGACGATACGCTCGGGACTGGTGATGCCGCCTTTCATCAGGTCGAGCAGATTGGTGCCGCCGGCGAGATAGGCCGAGCCCGGCTCGGCTGCCGCGGCGATGGCGTCGGGAATGGTGGCGGGCCTGATGTAATCGAAGTCTCTCATGCCGCGGTCCTCCGGTCGGCTTTGACAAGCTGTTGCTGGGCTTCCAGGACGGCCTCGACGATGCCGCCATAGGCCGCGCAGCGGCATATGTTGCCGCTCAGCCCCTCGCGGATGCGTTCGGGATCGTCGCCGGCCTGTCCCTCGGCGATCAGGCCGAGCGTGCTCATGATCTGGCCGGGTGTGCAGAACCCGCACTGGAAGCCGTCATGGGCGATGAAGGCGGCCTGCACCGGATGCAGTTCCTCGCCGTTGGCGACGCCTTCGATGGTCAAGACCTGGGCGCCGTCATGGCTGACCGCCAGCGCCAGGCATGAGTTGATGCGCTTGCCGTCGACCAGCACCGTGCAGGCGCCGCATTGGCCGCGGTCGCAGCCCTTCTTGGTGCCGGTGAGATCGAGCCGCTCGCGCAGCAGGTCGAGCAGGGTTACGCGTGGATCGACCTCCAGTTGGTGTCGGTGGCCATTGATGGTGAGGGTAATGGGAAGGCTGGTCATGGGCGTCTGGCTCCAGTTGCTTGACGCGGATGGGATTGAACTGGTGCCTTGCCGCAGAAGGGCAAGGTAACTGTTCGGTCAGGTCTTGACGGCGAAAGCGGAGATGGCGGATCTCCCGCGAGGCAGGCGGGCAGGGGAGATGTCGGCTTGCGTGTTCGAAAGACGTGACATACCGGTTCTCCTGATTATATGATAAAGGTGCTCCACTAAAACGGAGGCGCCTCCGTTTATTACGTGGTGGCTGACCCTGCCGGATTCAAGCCCCCTGACACGATGTGGAGAAAAAATTGGCCAGCGAGCCGTCCGCCATTGCTGAACAGAAGGCCGAGGCCGTAGACGCAAAGCCGCTGCGCGCCGATGCGCGGCGCAACCGCGACCGGCTGGTCGAGGTGGCGGTGTCAGTCTTTGCCGAGCGCGGCATCGATGGCTCGCTGGAGGAGATCGCGCGCCGCGCCGGCGTCGGCATCGGCACGCTCTACCGGCATTTCCCGACGCGCGAGCATCTGGTCGAGGTGGTCTATCGTCGTGAGGTGGAGGCGCTGTGCGCGGCCGCCGGCGAGCTTGCCCAAAAACATCCGTCCGATGTCGCGCTGGAACAGTGGATGCAGCGCTTCGTCGACTACATCGCCACCAAGCGCGGCCTGGCGACCAGCCTGCGCATTGTGCTCACCACCAATTCGACGCTGTTTTCCGACACGTTCGGCCGGGTGTCGCAAGCCTTGCGACGCCTGGTCGAGGCGGCGGTGGCCGACGGCACCATCCGCGGCGACGTCGACGCTTCCGACGTGCTGCACGCGCTGGGCGGCATCTATTCAGCGCCCGACACCCCCGAATGGCGCGACCGCTCGCGCCGGCTGGTCAAGCTGTTGATGGACGGGTTGCGGTTCGGGGCTGCAAAGGCACAATGAGGCGACCAGATTCCGGCCGTGCAAAACCAGACCTATCGATGAGTTGAGGGGATACGATGTATGTAGGCCGTTCCTACAAACTGATCGATTTCGCGCTGTGGTCGCGGCGCAGCGTCATCTACATGGTGGTGGTGAGCGGTCTGGCCGTGGCGGCCTACCGTCTTCCAGGCATCGCCGGGTTTTCGGTGCCATGGTCGGTGGTGCTGGTGCTTGGCACCACCGTGTCACTCGTCGCCGGGTTCAAGAATTCGCAGGTGTTCACCCGCAGCAGCGACGCGCTGCAGGCTTTTACGCAAATTACGGCCAGCAGCCGTTTGTGGTCCAATTTCTGCAGGGATTTCCTCGACGCGCCGACGGCCAGACAGCTCATCTATCGCCACATCGCCTGGATGACGGCATTGCGCTTTTCCCTGCGCCGGCCGATGCCATGGGAGTCCATGGCGCGGGCCGCCAATATCGAATACCGGCGGCGCTACCGTATCCATGAGGATGCGAGCTCGGTCGGCGACGAATTGCGTCCGCTGCTCGCCGAACAGGCCGAGGACGTCCTGAAATCGCCCCAGCCGGCGATAGCCCTGCTCGAACTGCAATCTGTCCAGGTCAATGCGCTGTTCAAGGACACAAAGCTCCCTCCTCAGATCTATGGCGAACTGACCAAGCTGATCCGCGACTTCCATGACCAGCAGGCGCGCTGCGATCGCATCAAGAACAATCCCTATCCCCGGCAATACGCCATCGTCAGTTCGATGTTCGTCATGATCTTCTGCACACTGTTGCCGTTCGGGGTCGTTCCCGTCTTTGCCGATATGGGCAAACTGGGTGGCGCGCTCGGGTCGATAGCGATCTGGCTGACGATCCCGTTCAGCACGCTGCTCGGCTGGGCCTACATGTCTCTCGACCAGGTCGGCGAAAGCAGCGCCAACCCGTTCGAGGGCAATGCCAACGACGTTCCGATCTCGCAGATCTGCCGCGACATCGAGATCGAGTTGCGTAGCGGGCTCGGCGAGAGCGACCTTCCCAAGCCCCTGCTGCCGGTCAACGACATCGCGACCTAGGCAGGATCACGACGAGGCGCGGCCCCGGCGGTCCCCTTCATCGTGCTGCTGGCGGAGAACGCTCAAACGTCAAGGCAGACCTTGCCGAAATGCTTTCGGGATTCGTAATGAGCGAAGGCGGTGGCGATGTCCTGCAGCGGAAAGTGGCGGTCTATGACGGGCTTCAGCCTGTTGGACTCTATCGCGCGGATCATATCCTCCTGGTCGGCCCGGCTGCCGATGGAAATGCCGCTGATGCGGATCTGGTTGGAAAACAGGGCTGGGATAGACACTTCCGCCGCAAAGCCGGTCAGGACGCCGACCAGCGCGATGTGACCGCCCGTGCGGCAGGCGATAATCGACTGCGCCAGCGTGGCGGGTCCGCCGACCTCGATCACGTGATCGACGCCGCGCCCGCCCGTCAGATCCTTGGCCTTGCGGCCCCAGTCCGGGACGGACTTGTAGTTGATGACGGCGTCGGCTCCGAGGCGCTTGAGCCTTTCCAGCTTCTGCTCGTCGGATGAGGTGGCGATGACCCGGGCGCCGGCGGCCTTGGCGAATTGCAGCGCGAACAGCGATACGCTGCCCGAACCGAGGACCAGCACTGCGTCGCCCGGCTTCACCTTGCCGCACACAATCAGGCCGCGCCAGGCAGTAACGCCCGTGCAGGTGAGCGACGCCGCCTCGACATGCGTATAGCCTGCCGGTGCCCTGGTGAAAGCATGCGCCGGCATGCAGACATACTCGCTGGCGAAGCCGTCGAAACTGTCTCCCGGAATATCGCGCCGGGTGCAGGGCGTCATGTCACCGCGCAGCCACCAGGGATAGAAGACGCTGACGACGCTGTCTCCGGGCCTGAGTGCATCGACACCGTCGCCGAGGGCAATCACTTCGCCGGCGCCGTCGGAGAGCGGAACGCGGCCGTCGGCGAGAGGCATCTTGCCTTGCACGGCAAAGTCGTCGCGCATGTTCAACGCGCAGGCCCGGATCCTGACCAGCACCTCGCCCGGCCCTGGTTGGGGCGGATCTTCCTCGACCAGGTCGAGATTGCCCAAGCCGCCCGGCGCTCTCAGCCTGACCAGTCTCATTGTCTTCTCCGATGTGTGGGGTGTCTAGAATTGGAAGGGCCTAGCGGGCCTGCCGGCCGGAGATCACCCGCAGCCAGGGCGCCAGATGAAAGGCGCTCATCAGCAGATACATCGCAGCCATGCCCGTGAGGGGCGAGGCGTCGGTGCCCATGCACTGCATGGCCGCATCGCCGCTGAAGATGCAGGTGAGCAGCGCCATCACGGCGAAGGTCGGTGCCGCGGCAAGGCAAAGCCAGTCGGCCAGCCCGAGGGTGGCGGCTTCTGGGATCGTGCTGCCGGCACCTGTGTGGATATCGCTCATCGCCTTGATCCTTGATGATCATGCCAGCCACGACAGGTTCCTCTCTCCACGGAGTGGGGAGAGGAACCCAGACTGGACAACCGTTACTGCTCGCCCTTGTCGCGGAATGCGGCCTCGCCGGCAGCAGACACTTCTTCCCATTTCTTGTCGGCCCCGGCGTCGTAATTGTCGTGCCAGTTCCACCAGGAGTAGAGTGGAGTCTGCGGATAGCCTTCGGGCGAATCCTCCCAGATTTCCTGGCGGCCGAGCGGCGTCGCGTCGAGATAGCTCCAGACGGTGCCCATCGCTTCGTCGCCGCGGCTGTTAATCAAGTAGGTGCGGAAGATGCGATCGCCGTCACGGATGAAGACGTTGTGGCCGTGCCATTCGTCGACACCGAAGTCCTTGTCGAAACTGTCAGTGATTGTGTACCAGGGCATCTGCCAGCCCATCCGCTGCTTCAGCCGCGCAATGTCGGCCTGCGGGGCACGCGAAGCGTAGGCAAGCGTGGTGTTGCGGGCGTTGAGATGGGCGAGGTGGCCGACCTGGTCGGCGCCCAGCGAACAGCCGCGGCAGGCGTGATCGGGCCAGCCATGCACGCCGGGCTCGAAGAAGGCGCGATAGACGATCAGCTGGCGGCGGCCTTCGAACAGATCGAGCAGGCTCGCTCTGCCGTTCGGTCCCTCGAACACATAGGCCTTGTCGACTTCCATCCACGGCATGCGCCGGCGCTCGGCGGCCAATGCGTCCTTGGCGCGCAGTGTTGCCTTTTCCTTCACCAGCATCTGTTCGCGGGCGGCTTCCCAGTCCTGCCTCGAAACGATCGGCGGGGTCTTCATTGCGATGTGCTTGGTCATTGGTCGTCTCCTTTGCCAGTCTGTTGTCGCTTGCTGTCAGCCAGAATAGGGCGGTGAAGCGGGAGGGTGGGAGTTACAAGTGTGACGGGATTTGCAGGAGCCGGCCCGTCGCAGCAGGGGTGGCGCATCCTCACGGTGCCTTCGGCCGGGTGGAGAGGAGTGTCGGTTGGCATTGTCGGTTCTCCCTTGGCGTGCCGCGCGTTGCCGATAGTTGCCGATGCGGCTTGCCGGTTGACGGTACGGATTTAAGTTAGGGCGGCGACGCACAAGGGTGGGAGTTACAAGTGTGACGGGATTTGAATGGATTCGCTGATCACCGCGGCTGCGCTGGCACTGGCCGGAGGCGACCCGCTCGGCGCGCTGGATCGCGTCGCCTTGCGCGAAGACCCGCCGGCGCTGGCGCTGCGCGGCATTGCCATGGCGCAGCTCGGTGATCTCGATCGCGCCAAGGCGCTGCTGCGGCGTGCCGCGCGCGGCTTCGGCCCGAAAGAGGCGGTAGCGCGTGCCAGATGCGTCGTTGCCGAGGCCGAGATCGCGCTGGTCTCGCGGGATCTCGGCTGGCCGGCCAAGGCTTTGGATGCGGCGCGGGCGACGCTGGAAAAGCATGGCGACCGGCTGAACGCAGCGCATGCCGGCCACCTCAAGGTGCGGCGCCTGCTATTGATCGGCCGTCTCGACGAGGCCGAAGACGTGCTGGCGGGGCTCGACCCGGCACCGCTTCCGCCGGCCTCGCGCGCCGCCCACGAACTTGCCGTCGCCGGCATCGCGATGCGGCGCCTCAAGACGAAGCCGGCGCGCAGGGCGTTGGAGTGGGCACGCCACGCCGCCCGCCAGGCCGGCATTGCGGGGCTCATCGCTGAAGTCGACCGCGCATTCCTGGCGCTGGACACGCCGGCGGCGCGGCTGATCGCGGCTGGCGAGCAGCGCCCGTTGCTGCTTGAGGACGTCGAGGCGTTGCAGGCGTCGCCGGCGCTGCTGGTCGATAATTTCCGATATGTCGTGCGCCAACAGGAGAAAACGGTCTCGCTGGCCACGCGCCCGGTTCTGTTCGCGCTGGCCCGTACGCTCGCCGAAGCGTGGCCAGGCGATGTGTCCAGGGCGACGCTGATCGCGCAAGCCTTCGGCGGCAGGCACGCCGATGAATCGCATCGGGCGCGGCTGCGGGTCGAGATCGGCCGGCTGCGCACCGAATTGCGGGGCTTGGCCGACATCGGCGCCACCAGCCAGGGCTTCGCGCTGGCGCCGCGCCAGGCACGCGAGGTGCTGGTGCTGGCGCGGCCGATCGAGGAGCGGCACGCGGCGGTGCTGGCTTTCCTTGCCGACGGTGAATCCTGGGCGAGTTCGGCGTTGGCGCTGGCGCTTGGCACCGGGCAGCGCAGCGTGCAGCGGGCGTTGGAGCAGCTTGGCGAGGCCGGCAAGGTGCAGTTTTTCGGTCACGGCCGGGCGCGCCGCTGGATGACGCCTCCACTGGTGGGATTCACGACCACCTTGTTACTCCCGGCCCCGCTGCCGAACGGTTAGGAAGTGACATCGGATCTCAATGAGGACAAGGACATGAAACAGTCAACGGCCGAAATCCTGCGCGAATACGGACCCTTTGCCGATGTGGAGAGGGTGCATGGGGTGAGCTTTGACGGCAGCAATGTCTGGTTTGCCTCGGGCGAGAAGCTGAACGCCTTCGATCCGGAGAGCGGGCAGAACCTGCGCTCGATCGATGTCGCGGCGCATGCCGGCACCGCCTGGGACGGCCAGCATTTCTTCCAGCTTGCCAACGACCTGATACAGAAGATCGACCCTGATACCGGCCAGGTGTTGGCGACTATTCCGGCGCCCGGTGGTGGCGGCGATTCCGGGCTGACCTGGGCCGAAGGAACGCTCTGGGTGGGACAATACCGCGAACGCAAGATCCACCAGGTCGACCCGGAAACCGGTGCGATCCTGCGCACCATCGAATCCAACCGCTTCGTCACCGGGGTGACATGGGTCGAGGGCGAGCTGTGGCACGCCACCTGGGAAGGCGACCAGAGCGACCTGCGCCGCGTCGACCCGAAATCAGGCAAGGTTCTGGAGAAGCTCGACATGCCGGCCGGGATGGGCGTGTCGGGGCTGGAATCCGATGGCGGCGACCGCCTTTATTGCGGCAGCACATCCGCCGGGGTGGTGCGGGCGGTGCGCCGGCCGCGGTGAGGATGCGGCCGACGCCGAAGTCACACTTGCAGGCGCACTTCACACGGCAATTTGTCCGCTGTCGGCTGGCCGTTGCCCCTTGTCGGACCTAGATAGGCTGTGCGCCGGGCGGACGCCCGGCCCAGCTTTGCAAAGGATCCCTCATGCCTGAACAGCCCACCATGCCCGAACAGATTGCATTGAACGACGGCTCCGCCATTCCCCAACTCGGCCTCGGTGTGTGGCAGGTCGACCAGGACATCACCGCCGACGTGGTGGGTTGGGGCATCGAGGCCGGCTATCGCCTGATCGACACCGCCGAAGGCTATCAGAACGAGGAAGGGGTCGGAGAGGCGATCCGCAGTGCCGGCGTGCCGCGGGCTGAGCTGTTCATCACCTCGAAACTGCGCAACGGCGCGCACCAGCGCGATGCGGCCTTGCGCGCCTTCGACGAGACGATGGAGAAGCTCGGCGTCGAACAGATCGACCTGTTCCTGATCCACTGGCCTGTGCCCAGCCAGGACAAATATGTCGAGGCCTGGAAGACGCTGGTCGAACTCAGGCAGGCCGGCCGCATCAAATCGATCGGCGTTTCGAACTTCAACCAGGACCATCTGGAGCGGATCATCGGCGAGACCGGTGTGACGCCCGTCGTCAACCAGATCGAGCTGCATCCCCAGTTCCAGCAGCGCGGTGTCAGGGACTTTCATGCCAAGCACGACATCCGTATCGAAAGCTGGAGCCCTCTGGGCAGCGGCCGGCTGCTCGGCGATCCGACCATTGCAGGCATCGCCAAAAAACATGGCAAGTCCGTCGCACAGGCGATCATCCGCTGGCATCTCCAGGAGGGGCTGATCGTCATTCCAAAGTCGATCCGCAGGGATCGCATCGCCGCCAATTTCGATGTCTTCGATTTCGAACTGGATGCGCAGGACCTGCAGACGATCCGCGGCATGGATTCGCCCGAGGGCCGCAACGGACCCAACCCCGCCACAGCCGCGTTCCTGTTCTGAGAGGCAAGTTTTAACGAGCTGGCAACGAAACTGCTAATCTCCCCCACGAGGGGGGAGATTGGCAGCTTTGCGGCTTTCGCCAATTTCTTGCGCCCCTCAAATCCCGGACCCATCCAACTGCTGGGCGTCTTCGCCTTCCCAGGGCGCCGGCATCGACGCGCGGCTAAGGTTGGCGGTGGGCAGCGGCATCCAGCATTTCAGTTCCGGGTCGGCGTATTCGATGACGCGCCCGGGCGAAGAGTCCGACGCGCGCCAGCCTTCCGAGGCGAACTGGTCGGCACGCGACCAATAGGCAAGGTCGACTTCCGCCGGTCCCTGCTCGGACGGACGCACAGTGACCAGGATGCGGCTGCCGTCCTTCGGCGCCGTCGACATGTGGCGCCACCGTTCGGGCTCGTCCATCGCATTCCTCCTCGCACTCGTAGCGTTGGGAGGAGTGTCGCCTCGTGGTCCGAAGGGGTCAACCCAAAGTTTGCGCCAGGCATCGGCTGATGACCCCTCCAGACGGTGCCTGCACAGTTGTGCGCAACACGCCGCGGGCGGTCATGCACGCTCGACGGGCCGTGACCCAGTTGATAAGCCCGTCTGCGAAAGGAGCGCCTGAGTCGAGATGACCGTTGCGATCGAGATGGGACAGACGACCGCAGGCGCCCCGGCGAAGCTGGATCTCGAGGAACTGCTCGCGACGCGCCTTTTGGTGCAGGGCAATTCGGGCTCCGGCAAGTCGCATCTGCTGCGGCGCCTGCTGGAGCAGAGCGCGCCCTGGGTGCAGCAGACCATCATCGATCCCGAGGGCGACTTCGTTTCGCTGGGCGACCGTTACGGCCATCTGGTGATCGATGCCGAGCAGCATACCGAGCGCGGCCTGCAGGCGGCAGGCGAGCGGGCGCGCATGCATCGCGTCTCCACCGTGCTCAATCTCGAAGGGCTCGACGCCGAGAACCAGATGCGGCGTGCCGCCGCCTTCCTCGGCGGGCTGTTCGAGGTCGCCCGTGACCACTGGTACCCGATGCTGGTGGTGGTGGACGAGGCGCAGCTGTTCGCGCCGGCGGTGGCCGGCGAGGTTTCCGACGAGGCGCGAAAGCTCTCGCTCGGCGCGATGACCAATTTGATGTGCCGTGGCCGAAAGCGCGGGCTGGCCGGCATCATCGCCACCCAGCGGCTGGCAAAGCTCGCCAAGAACGTCGCCGCCGAGGCGTCCAACTTTCTCATGGGCCGCACCTTCCTCGATATCGACATGGCGCGTGCCGCCGACCTTCTGGGCATGGAGCGGCGCCAGGCGGAGGCGTTTCGCGACCTGGAACGCGGGCAGTTCATGGCGCTCGGCCCGGCGCTGTCGCGCCGTCCGCTGGGCCTGCGCATCGGCCCGACGGATACGAGCCCGCGCAACGGAACGCCGCGGCTGATGGCGATGCCGGAAGCAGCACTCGAGGATGCACGCGCGATCATCCTGGCGGCGCCGCCGCCCGAAACGGTGCGCACGCCGCGTCGCCCGGCGTCGCCGGACCTGCTCGACCAGTTGATGGCGGCGAAGTCGGCGGCCTTGGAAATCCGCCCCGAACCGGCGGAGCCGCAAGTCAGCGCCGAGGATCTGGCCGAGCGCCGCGAGCGCGTGGACCGTGTGCTGCGCGCCATCCTGGCGCAGCCCGACGCGGGTTTTCGCGTGATCGGCGTGCTCTATCAGGAGTTCGTGGTCCGCTGCCGCATCGAAGGCCTGGCCTCGGTCGTGCCCGACCTGCCGGAGTTCCGCCGCATGCTGACGCGCGCCCGGGCCGGCCTTGGGTCAGAGACGACACAGGACGACGCATGGCGGGACGTTTCCGTCCGCGCGTCAGCAT